>CAZDYX010000009.1:0-4737 GCA_964509775.1 uncultured Desulfobulbia bacterium
ACGGGCGGCAATCCGGCGTCGTTCGCCAGGGGCGCGAAAAAGTACGTGGTCGATGTGGATGCGGCCTTGCTACAGCGGAAGCACCAGCAGGTGCCGTTCGACGAGAACATCCTATGCGATGCCAAGGTATTTTGCGAAATGCTGGTTCGCGCGCTCCGTGGGGGCATGTGCGGCGGCCCGCTTGGGGATACTCGCCTTCCGTCTCATTTTAGCGGCTGGATCAACAGAGCAATAGGGTGGAAAACCAAATACGATCCCGTCAGGCCCGAGTATTTCGAGAACCAACAGTATGTCCACCCCTACGCCTTTATGCGGACGCTATCAAGGTTGATGGGGCCGACGGACGTTTTTGTGGGCGACTGCGGCGGGAACATCGTGGTCGCAAGCCATGCCTTCGAGCCGAGGTGGGAGCAACGGTACATCACCAACAACGGGAACTCCCCGATGGGCTTCTCGATGTGCGGAGCTATCGGCGCGTGGTTCGCCGACCCATCAAGGCACGTGGTTTGTATAATTGGGGACGGCGGGATGAACGTCAACATCCAGGAATTGGCGACGCTCAAAAACTATCAGGTTCCCATCAAGGTCTTCATCCTGAACAACCATATTTACGGCATCACGAAGCAATTCCAGGAGGTCAACTTCGAGGGGCGGACCGAGGCGTGCGGGCCGAAGGGATATAGCCCGCCGGACTTCATCGCCGTCGCCGAGGCTTATAGCCTGGCGACAATGCGAATTCGAAGCAATGTAGGAATGGCTGAGGAAATAGCCGATGTGTTGGAATATCCGGGGCCGATCATCTGCGACGTTGACTGCCTAGAGTACCACACTTACGAGCCGAAAATCTCGCATTGGCAGAGCGGGATCGAAGAGCAAACACCGTCGTTGCCAGAAGATGAGTTCATTTCTAATATGATTGTTTCGCCCTTAGAGGGGTGGCGGGAACGGAGAGAGAGTGGCAATTGAGTGGAGCAATGTCCACGACATATGCCGGTTAGTGTTGGTGAGCATCCAGTTAGGCCCCGTCGCGAAGGCGGTTGATTGACCATGGATGACATTGACACCCTGGTTCTTTGCGGCGGCTTGGAAGGCGAGCCGATATTTTCGGGGAGGGGCAAATGAGCCGTCAATACGAGTGGCAGTTGAGGAAAATAGCCGAGGGGTGTTGTGAGATTTGCGGCAGGCCCCGAAAACATTATGCGAGACGCTGCGATCAATGCCGAATCAAAGAACGGGTATATACGCGTCGTTTGTGTGGAAGTTATAAATGGAAGCCCGGCAGTCGCGGCACAAAACCGAGAATCATGGTTGGGGCATGACTAAATACCTGGTACTGCTTCGTGATCCCGTAGCACGCGTTCCCTTCGGCGATTTGAGAATAGGCCCGCTCGCAAGGAAGCGGGTTATGGAGGCGCTGGATTCCAACTGGATCTCCGAGGGCCGATTCGTTTGGGAATTTGAGGAGAAGTTTGCCGAGAAGTTTAGGTGGACGCACGCCATAGCTTGTAGTTCTGGTACCGACGCGGGGATGGTTGTGTGGTCGGCAGTGAGGGAAATGGCTGGTGAGGAAGGGAATGAAGGCTCGGTGATTACTCCGGCCTGTGCGTTCGTGGCGACGGCGAACTGTCTTCTTGCTGCGGGCCTGAAACCATATTTTCGAGACATTGAATTGCCGACGTTGAACCTTGATCCATCTCCCCTGAATGATAAGCAGACTGTTTTAGATAGGGAAAGCGGTACTCTTGGCATCCAGTTTGTCGCTACGATGGGCAAGCCGACGCCACTGGAAGATGTATGCCGGATTGCTCGCGATTATGATCTTTGCTGCGTGGCTGATCTTTGTGAGGCACATGGCGCGATGCATCCAACGCGGGACGGGTCGCATCCTCTAACGCCATCGGGAATAAGGCATGCGCCGGATGCCGCAATCTATTCCTTCTATGCCGCCCATCTAATAGTCGGCGGTGAGGGTGGGATTATTTGCACGGACGATGATGAGTTAGCGGCGCTTTGCTGCTCTATCAAGTCGCACGGCAGGCCGCCGGGTTCCAATTACTTCGATTTCCAGAGGCCGGGATTCAACTCGAAGTGGAATGAGCTATGCGCCGCCGTTGCCTTGGAATCTTTAGAAAAATTCGATGAGACGTTCGAGAAGCGGCGGATGGTGCGGCAGAAACTGCTCGATGCGCTGAGCCCGTTCGAGGATAGGATCATCCTATATCGCGATGCGCCGGGGGAAGTGATAGCGCCTCATGCCTTCCCGATTGTGTTGCGGGATGAGACGGGCGACATTCGCCCGCTCTATAGGGCGCTGGAAGACGCGGGCGTGCAATGCAAATCGCTCTTTGGTTCGTTGCCGACGGATCACAAAGCCTTTGAATTCCTGGGTCACAAGAGAGGCGACTTCCCGGTAGCTGAGCGGATAGGCAGGACAGGGCTTCATTTCGGCTGCAATGAGTTCATGACCGATGAGGACGTTGATTACATCGCCGAGATTTTCGCGCGGCATTTCATTGACACGCCCTTCTGCAAAGGATCTGAATGAAGATTCTCATCACAGGCGGCGCGGGTTACATCGGCTCCATCTTAATTCCGCACTTACTCTATCTGGGTCACGAGGTCACGGTCATCGATAACTTCATGTACGGCCAGATATCGCTCTTGGGCTATTGCCATAGTCCTAAGTTTAGAATCGTGCGCGGGGATGTACGGAATGGACATTTATTGCAGCAGTGGCTTCATTGGCCGGATGCCATCTTCCCACTTGCATGCATCACGGGGGCACCGGCGTGCGACGCCGATGCTGCGACAGCGCGGTCGGTGAACCTGAATACGGTTGAGATGCTTTTAGGCATGCGAAGCCGGAAACAAATTGTCATCTTCCCCACAACGAATAGCGGGTATGGCGTCGGCGAGCCTGGGGCGCATTGCACGGAGGAGAGCCCGCTCAGGCCGGTATCCCTTTATGGCAGGCTCAAGGTCGAAGCGGAGGCGGCTGTCCTGAACGGCCCCAATACGGCGACGCTTAGGCTCGCTACGGTCTTCGGTGTGAGCCCCAGGATGAGGCTGGACTTGCTCGTTAATGCCTTCACCTTCTGCGCGCTATTGGACGGCTACATCGTTCTGTTCGAGCCGAACGCCAGGCGGAACTATATCCATGTCTTTGACGTGGCGCGCGCCTTTACGCACTGCCTGGACAACTTTGAGGCGATGAAAGGGCAGGCTTATAACGTGGGCCTGAGCGAGGCGAACCTCACGAAGCGGGAACTGTGCCAGGAGATAAAGATGCAGCTTCCCGCCTTAGCCGTCATCGAGTCCGACGTGGGCGAGGACCCCGACAAGCGGGATTATCTGGTGAGCAATGAGAAGATCGAGAGGACGGGGTTCAAGCCGACAGTGTCGCTGCAAGAGGGGATAGCGGAGTTGATACGGGCGTATCCGATTCTACAAAGGTCGGCGTATAGGAACGCATAATATGCCAGCGGGAGGGCTTATCGAGGTGGACGAGACAACTACGGAGATAGTCGACAACTCAACGGGGGAAACTACGGGTCCGCTTACCAGCAAAGAGTTCCGCGAGAAGGGCGGCCCGGCGGAACGGATAATGAGAAAAATAATAACCAGATCACTGAAGGGAGATGCTATGGCCAAGCAGCCGACATTGATAAGGATATCCGAAGCGGAGAGCCAAAAGATGAGGCTTAGGTTAGCAGACTTGACTATCGAATACATTGGCCTTGAAAATGAGAAGAGGGTAAGCGATGACGATTTTAATGGGCGGCTGAAAGAGTTATGGGGAGAGATCGTGGCGATCCAAGCGGCGCTGCGGGAGGGCGCCTGAAGGAGTTGTGATGATCCTCTTCATCTATTGTCAGGAGGAAGGTAAGGCGCGAAAGGATTCGACGAATCGTGGATCAAACTAATAATGTCGGCGAGGGAGAAATCCCCGGCTTAGTTGGCGGTGTTTTCTACGGGCGACAAGGCACGAAACCAACAAACCCATCCACGGGGCCGATGTTATCTGTTAGGGGTCCTGTTCCCAGCCGTCATTATGTCTATCGGTTCGGCTCGGTACGCCTGCGATGTCAAGTTTGCGCTGAACCAAGAACTTCAAATGATCCCGATGTCAATTTCGCGTATTTCATTAAGCCCATGATGGCGATATGGGCTCACGATGAGGCACGCGAGATAGTTGACAGGGCAAAAGGGAAAGTCGAATTCGAGCCAATACCACCCAAGCCGACTCCGCCGGATTATGTAGTGAAATGGGTTAAGTCTATGAAGCGGATTGCTGGCACGATTAGCTGCAACATCTATGACCGGGAATGGCTCGGACTGTTCAGCAAGGATGGCATCACGATCAGATTTGACAGCGCGGAGGTGTCTGTGGGGGTTGCAGATAGCGATGCGTATGGTGGGTTGAATTTCCACAAGGCGATCCGCCCAGGAGATGATGTTTTACCGGTCATAATGGTGGGCGGGTACGAAATTGCGAGAGCAAAAAAACTGCGCACCGCTTTGCGTCAAAGTTCCGTGACGGTTGACGACTATGAATAATCAGCTTGATATCCTTTTTGTGAATCCCTCTGCCCGCGCCGGGATTTACCAGGGGCTCGGCAGTTCGCTTGCGGCGGTAGAGCCGCCTATCTGGGCTCGGCTCCTTTCGTCCTATTGCAAGAAGAAAGGAATTGAGACAGGCATTTTGGATTTGAACGTGGAGGAGACAGAAGAAGGCTG
>CAZDYX010000009.1:4747-25832 GCA_964509775.1 uncultured Desulfobulbia bacterium
CGACATCGGCTATCCATCTTTGCCTGAGCTGGCGGTCATTGTAGTTCACGGCCACCAGCCGAGCGCATCCACGCAGACGATGCCAGCGGCGATTGAAATCTGCAAATATCTGAAAGAATTTTATCCAGAACTCCCGCTGCTGGTTGTCGGCGGCCATCCTGCGGCATTGCCAGAGCGGACGTTGAATGAGACTGGGGCAGATGCAGTTTGCACGGGGGAAGGCCCTGTTACGATTCTGAAATTCTTTGAGGCCATAAGAAGCGGCATTGATCCATCGGTCTTATGGGGCAATGTGCCCGGCCTATGTTGGCGAGCGCACTATGATGAACGTCCCGTTTGGACGAATAAGCCAGCCCCGAACATCTACTCTCTCACCGAGGAGATGCCCGGTGGCATGTGGGAGTTGCTGCCGATGGAAAAATATCGGGCTCACAACTGGCATTGCTTCGGCGTGGAATCCCGGCAGCCCTATGCGAGCATCTACACGACGCTGGGGTGTCCATATTCCTGCGGCTTCTGCATGATTCAAAACCCCTTCCGCGATGGTGACAGGCTGGTGCTCAAGGGCAAGGCGAACTCCTATCGCATGTGGCATCCGACGCACGTGGTGGATGAGATCGAAAGGCTCGTCAAAGACTACGGCGTTACTAATATCAAGATCGCTGACGAGATGTTCGTGCTCAACCGCTCGCACGTTCTAAATATCTGTCAGCAGATTATCGAACGCGGCTTGGGCGATAAGCTGAACATGTGGTGTTACGCGAGGGTGGACACACTCGGGGACGATGCGCTCATGGGCACGATGCGGGCGGCCGGGATAAGGTGGGTCGGGGTCGGCATTGAGTCGATGAGCGAACACGTTAGGGACGGCGTGGGGAAGAACGACTTCACGGCCATGGATATTTTCGAGGTGTGCCAGAGGTTGAGGAAGCACGGCATCCATCTCGCCGCGAACTTCATGTTCGGTTTGCCCGACGATACGCAAGAGTCGGTGGAGCAAACGCTGGACATGGCATTCGAGATCATGCCAGAATGGTGCAATTTCTACTGCACGGTCGCTTATCCCGGCACTGCGCTTTATCGGCAGGCCATCGCCGAAGGCTGGGAGCTTCCGGCTTCCTGGTCAGGCTGGTCTCATTACGCCTACGACTATCTGCCGCTTAGGACGAAGCACCTGACTGCCGCAGAAGTATTGATATTCAGGGATACGGCCTTCCAGAAATACTACCGCAGCCCATCATATCAGAGCCACGTTCTAACGAAGTTCGGGCCGAGGGCCGTGGTCGAGGTCCAGGAAATGGTGCGGGTGCCGTTGAAGAGAAGGCTGTTAGAATAATGCCGGCGTGTTTTAAGTACGAAGAATTATACAATGGCCCGTGTTGGGACTTTCTTGAATGGGGGACATGGGAGAACTGCCCGAAATGTGGGGCCGAAATCCACGGGATAGGCTCCATAACTCGGTTGTTCACGGAGCATTACGGCGTTCAGTTCAATGACATCAACGGCTTCATGGACGCCCTGCTCCGGTTCATGGAGCAGATGCACGAGGCGAAGATTGTCGAGCCGAAAGGTACAAAGGGAGAGGAGAGATAATGGGCGGATATTTAGGGACGCCGCAACGCACGCTCAAAAAACAGATCGGGGAAGTCCGATTCACGATCCATCGGATCGCCGACATACTGAACTGGCGTGATTCAGATGTGTCGTTCGCTTATATCTTCTGCGGCTCGATGGGCTGTTCTCCGGGCGGTAAAACAGACCCAGCGAAGGACACGGCGGAACGCGGCAGGCAGAAGGCACAGATCGAATATCACGAGCCGGAATGGCGGGATCACTACGACTTGTGGGCGCAGTCTCTGGCGGGCCTTGGGGAATTCAAGATCGACGTATGGGACTATGGGGACGGGATAGCGGACGTGTGCGTCACGGGAACGGTAAAGAAGGACTTTTACAGCATCGCCCTGTCCGCTATCGAGGTAGACATCATATTGAAAGGCCGACTTGTTGGTGCTCATGGCACGATCAAACTCGGCGAAAGCTGTAAGGCTTGGCTAATAAAAGCAGGCAGGGGATTGAGAACAGCAGAACGCGGCGTCAATCGGGCGATGGGGAGGCGAGATTTATTTCTAATCGCGGACGATAATGATGATTGAGACCGGGAGGTGCACCATGACTAAGATCAAAGTCAACGGGCAAGAGTTGGAAGCCGCCGAATTGCCGTACCAGATGAAGGTGTGGCCTCCGGAGGCAGCAACGGCGATACTTGAGGCGGTCAAGAGGCGGAGCGCGGTGACGGCTACGGAGTTGGCGCTTGCCTACGCTAAGAAGGGCTGCGAAAATTCTGCGAAGAACGGCAAGAGCGGCAGGAAGAGGAAAAGAACCTCCGCCGAAGTGCGAGAACGTTGGCAACTCGGCAGCGCGTGGGACTTGCCGAAGGGAGGCGAGGAGTGGTAAAAAGGCAGAAGCGGGCCAGGTATGCCTCCGACCGGATATGGCACCGGAATTACTTCCGGCGGGCACGGGTCAGACGCTTGCCACCGCATGGATTTGTAGGGCAGGCGCATTGCGCGGAATGCGGGCGGGCGTACCATCGGGAGTATATGAGGGAGCGGAGGGAGATAGAGAGGCGGTTGGAACAATAAATATTCTGAGAGAAGGGGAGGGGAAAGCGATGAAGAGGAATGTTGATTTCGCGGACGCCATATCGTGTGTCCCTGCTTGGGGGCGGCACGGATTACAGGGAGTGGTTCAAGCGCAATCCGGGCGCTGTGCTGTCCACGACGATTGACAAGTACTGCTATGTTACCGTGAGGCGGCTGCCGCCGTTCTTCGACCACAAGACGCGGGCGGTGTGGTCGCAGATCGAGAACGTGGGGTCGAACGCCGACATAACACACCCGGCCATCCGGGCGTGCCTTGAGTTCATGGAGATGGAGGACGGGCTTGAGATACACTGCGACGGAGATTTACCGGCACGGTCCGGCATCGGCTCCAGCGCGTCGTTCACGGTCGGATTGCTCCATGCTCTTTACGGCCTCCGATCTCAGATGGTGGCGAAGCGGACCTTGGCCCTGGCGGCGATGGAGGTTGACCAAGATATTATCGGGGAAAGTGTCGGCTGCCAGGATCATGTAGCAGCTGCTTTCGGGGGATGCAATCGGATAGATTTCCATGGGAATCGCGGTGACTTCGCGGTGCAGCCCGCGATGGTAAACCCGGCGCGGTTGAGGCTATTAGAAAGCCACCTGCTTCTATTCTATACGCGGCTTTCACGGACGGCCTCCGACGTGGCGGCGGACAAGATAGCCAATGTGGCGGCGAATGCGACGCAGCTCGCGCGTATGCGGGAGATGGTGGACGAGGGGATGGAAATCCTGGCGGGCGGTAGCATCGCGGAGTTCGGTAGGCTGCTCCACGACTCTTGGATGCTCAAGCGCGGGCTGGCGCAGTCGGTGACGAACGAGCGGATAGACCACTACTATAACGTGGCGCTTAAATCAGGGGCCATTGGAGGCAAGATCCTGGGTGCTGGTGGCGGCGGGCATCTGCTGATATTCGCGGAGCCGGGGGCGCACAGGGAGATACGGGACGCGCTGTGGGAGCTGGTTCACGTGCCGTTCAGGTTCGAGAATACGGGGAGTCAGATCGTGTATTACGCGAAGGAGTGATGGAATCCATGTTAGGTAAAACGTTCCAAGGAACTGCAACGGGATTGACTTCGATAAGTTTCAACCGGCGCATTGATGCTCCAACTAAGAAGTTGAACGACGAACAGTGGGAACAGTGGGAAAAGGAGCATTGGCAGCAACGGGTTTACCAGAACGGGCAAGGCAAGTTGATCGTGCCACAGAAGGCCATCCGCAAATCCTTCATCGAGGCGACGCGCTTCTCCGAGATGAAACCGCCCGGCAGGATGAAATCGTGGAGGCCGCTGATTGAAAATTGCCTTATGGTCGAGGATGACATGGCGCTCGACTACGACTCCAAAAAGCTGCGCGGTTGGGCGGACTACGTCAAGCGCGGGAACGGGATGGTTTTGCAAATCCGGCCTGTGATTGATTTGCCATGGTCAGGCGGGTTCAAGCTTCAGACCTTCGATAACGCCATAACTTTCAAAGTTCTCGATCACCTAAGCGAGATAGTCGGGCGCGTCTTGGGTTGGATGGAGGCCAGGAAATATATGGGCTTTGGGCGGAGCGAAATTACTATTACGGAGTTGTAGGTTGTCGCAAGGTTCGGTGCCGTTTGACATGGTTAAGCCCGGTGCGGTAGGGTTTGGCCCCGCACGCACGGCTATTATAAATTGAATCAATCGTCTTGGCCTGGCTCGGCCCGGCTCGGTGCGGTTGGGTGCGGCGTGGTAAGGTGCGATAACGCAACGCAAGGCACGGGATTTTAACGGAGGTTTGACATGCAAAGGGAAGTGAGATATTCGATTCGCCTGGAATTGAGGGCGCGGTTTTTGATCGCGACCAAAGGCGAGCTTCTGACGTATGAGGAGTTGGAGGAAATCATGGGCTGCGACCCGCGCAGAAGCCGCCATTTGATCTATCGGGCCGCAGAAGACGCCCTGAAGGTTATCGAGTGCAAGCCCAAGGTCGGCTATTTTGTGGTGAAAGACAATGAGGTGCGCGGCTCTAGCGAGCGTGATTACAAGGCGGGGGACAGAAAAACCGAAAGGGGATTCAAGAAGATCCTGCTGGTTGATCGGTCCGTCTTGACGGCAGAAGAACAAAGGGCTACAGATCACACGGCGTACAAGGGGGCGATGAGAATTCTAGTCAGTCGGCGGCTTGAAAAGCAGCCTCAGATCGATGAGAACACGCGAATCTCCATCCCGAGCGGTAAAGAGTTGGTGGAGATTATGAAGGGGAGGAAAGAGCTTTGAATCACGGTGCGGCTCGGTATGGTTAGGTGCCGCTTGGTTGGTTCCGGATGATCCAGACCGCCATAAGCGCAGCCGAGAACGCGGCAATGGGCGAGCCATATGCCAAGGAGCTGTGGCTGAAAGTCTACGGGCGGTCGGCGAACGTGGAGATGGCCGGCGAGAAGGCGCTGCTGTTGGAGATGATGGAGCACACTCGGCGAGGGCTTTCCCAAAAGCCGGGGTCGGACGTGTTCCGGGAGTGCATGCGGTGGGTCAATGGACGGGAGCCGGACCGGCCATTCTCCTTCGACTGGGTATGCGAGGCTTTGGAGTGGGAGCCGGAGCGAGTCAGGCGGGCGATGCTTTTCGGGGCGAACCACAACGGCCACTTGAGGAAGGTCTGGCGGAGGCTGGGGCACAAGCAAATAGAGGCAAAAAGGGGAAGACGATGAAGGCGGCTATGCAGTTTACCACGTGAAACAAATTGAAATCCGACGCACAAGAGAGTATAAGTTGGGAGCGTGAAAAGCAGGCAAAAAAAGACGCTGACGCCGAAGATGGAGGAGGCGAAGTGGAAGCCTGGTCAATCGGGGAACCCGAACGGCAGGCCGCTCAAGGAACGGTATCTTCCCGCGATCTTCGAGGACGTGGGGAGCAGTCCCGTGCCGGAGGAGTTCTACCGTGCTATGAGGCCAGAGGCGGCGGCGGCGTTGACGGCGGAGTTGCTGGCCGTTTTCAAAAGCGAGCAGGTCCCTATCGCCAAGGCGTTCGCCTATATGGAGTGGCGCAGGGCGTTGACGGGGAACGACGAGGCGAGGCGGAACGTCTGCAACCTACTGTCGGGCAAGTTCCATAAGTTGATCGGCCTTGAGGTGGGCGAGGAGGACGGCGTAACCGATACCAGGAAGTTTCTCCGTATGATCTTTGAGACCGAGTTGAACAGCCGGCATGGATGAGAGAGAGCGGAAGGCCGTCGCCCATTTTCAGACCCATCCGGAGGATTACGTCCGCAGGGTCATGGGCGTCGAGCCAGAGCCGCAACAGGTCGATGTGTTACGGCTCATGGCGCAGCCCAACGCCAGGGTTGCCTTCATCGCGGCGAACGGGGTCGGGAAAGATGCATTGTGCGCGTGGATTGTAGAGTGGTTCCTGTATTGCCATGAGGGCGTGGTTCCTACCACCTCGGCATCCGATAGGCAGGTGGGCATCCTGTGGAAGGAGATAGCGCAGTGGACGGGCAGGTCAAGGGCGCGCCCAGCATTCGACCTCTTGCAACGGCGGATGGTCAAGAAGTCGAATCCGGCGGCATATGCCGAGGGATTCAAGGCCGCCTCTGCTGCCAGGATGGAGGGGTATCATTCCCCGGCCCTGCTCTATATCATGACTGAGGCCAGGGGCATGGAGGAATGGGGATTCCAGGCCATGCTCAAGGCGTGCACCGGGCAGGACAACCGCATCTTGGTTCAATCGGTTCCCGGCGAGGAAACGGGAGAACTCTACATGATCGCCAGCGGCCAGCGTGCGCGATGGCAAACGAAGTTCTTTGCCGCAGCCAAGAAGCTCCACGGGCAGAATGGGTCGACACGGTATGTACCGACCACCCGGCTCGTCACTCAAGAGACCATTGATGAGAAGCTGGAATATGGCGAGAGCAGCGCATGGTTCGTTGCGCCGGTGCTCGCCGAGTTCATTCAAGCCGGATCTCTGGCCCTCATATCGCTCGGGCAGTTCCACGCCGCAGTTGACAGATGGGATGAGACGCCCGAGGACCCGAGTTGGCCCGATATCCTTGGGGTCGATGTGGCTTGGGTCGGAAGCAATGAGACTATCATGCTCCACCGCAAGGGGCCGTTGGTGAAGTCCATCACGGCCTACTCCAAACAAAGAACCAACGTGACGGCGGAGCGGGTGTACGAGTGGCATTGCGCGCACCCGCGCAGCACGGTCGTGATAGAGCATGGCATCGCGCAGAGCGGCGTCATAGACCAACTGATAAACCTCGGCATGTCCGAGGGCGAGACGCTCTTTTCGGTGAACCCTGGCGGGCCAGCGTTGGAGGAGGAGAAGTTCGCCGACAGGCGCTCAGAGCTTTATTACTACACCGCTGAGCGTTTCCAGAGCAGCAGGCTGGCCATTGAGCCGAAGTACAAATTCAGCCCTCTCGGGGCGCAACTCACGTCGATCAAGAAGATCGTCCGGGGCGACATGAAGTTCCAGATGGAGTCGAAGCGGCAGATGGCCTCCCGGAAGATTCCGTCGCCGGACTGGGCCGACGCCTTGATGCTCACGATGGCCGTGAGCGACCTTGGGGTCATGGATTCCGTGATAGGCGGGGGCGGCCCCATCATTGAGTCCTACGGCGGAAAGGAGATGCCAGATTGGTAGCAATAGACAACAGAGAAAAGGTCGAGCTTGTCCCGACAAGCTGCTTAGGTTGTGCTATCCGCATCGTTGCATTCAAGGATGAAGAACGCCTGATGTATAATTCGGCCTACATAATGTGGCTGAGTAACCATTCTCATCTTTACTACAAATCCTGGCGTGGGCGGCTCAGGCTGGCATGGAGGGCGTTGCGGGGCAAGGACATCGAGGATATCAACTTGGACACAATGGAGGATGTTGAGGCGTTCGACGCGGCCTGGCGAAGGATCGTTGAGTGGCTGCGGCTTGATGCAAAAGTCAGCGGGTGAATGCATGACAGCGTAGCCTGTTCCTTCTGGTAGTCCGAATAGGCCGGATTACAGATGGATTCGCTGCCATGCCTTGACCTGCTGCGGCCCGGTCAGCGGGTCTCAAACGGAGGATTTATGGGCAAATGCCAAGTCGAAACCAAACGTACCGAGGAGATTTCTTTCTGCGATGTCTGTCCGGGTCCGATGGAGGATCGTTTGGCGCGGTCTTTCTCATGCTGTATGTGCGGCAAGGATTTATGTCGGCAACATGCTGTCTTCGATAACCGGGATGGATCGGACTACCCGCCAAAATATTGCCGCCCATGTTGGGGAATAGGCGAATCATACCGCGCCCGCGAAGCCCAAGCACGGGCGATGTTCGATGAACTAATGGAGCAGATTCACAAAGAATGGAAGGCGGCATGCCTGAGTCTTTCGGCGTCCACTTCGACGGCGTAGTCTACGGCCCCTTCGAGAGCGACGAGGCGGCCAAGGCGTGGGCTGACAGGCAGGTGCTTCTGGCCGATGCCGGGAATCCCAGCGCGCCGAGTGGGCAATCGTCAAGATCGTCGCCCCGAAGTGGGACGAGAATTAGCTTGACAACCAATTAAAATAGAAATAAGATAGCATCGTGAAGCTGAAATCAGAAATCGTGGGCGATGAGGGCTCGGCGACGCGGTCGGCGGCGCTGGTTTACGACGATGATCTGCCAGAACCCCAGATCGTGGCAATCGTGCTTTATTCTTCAGGCGGCAACGTCATTATCTGGTTCCAGGACGGCTACGATCCGTTGGAAATTATAGTCCAGGGAGAGAAGTTCATGGGCCAATCGCTTCAAGCTGGCCGCTTTAAGGAGTATCGGGCGACCGTGAAATCTTAACAGCGCGTGGGTCAATCTGGCCGACCGCTCGGCTTGGGACCGAGTTTTATGCTGGTTCGAATCCAGCCGCGCTGACCAAACATAATGGAGGGAACATGACCGAAGACGAGGCGCGGAAGATAGTCGAGGCGATAGCAGGGGGCGAGCCGAGTTACCGGCTGTTGAGCAAATGGACCGAATTGGAGCGATGGCAGGCGGTGTGCGCGTATTTAGTCAAGCTGAAGATCGAGATCAAAAGTCATCGCGAAAGCTCGGCGGTTCATGCTGGCGGCCCAAGGGATGCGGACTGGTCAAAGCAAGAGATATAACTATTTCGGCATCGACCTGGTGACGTGGAAGGAGCAACCATGATTGAATCATTTGCAAGCCCGCGTACTGTATATCGACTGGTCTGTGATGAGTGTAAGCAACCTTTATCATTATAATGGGCGATGGTGCACACCAGAAGCACGAAGCATTGGTGCGGGTGTGTATGAAGTATGGCTCAAGGAGCAATCATGACCGATCTTTACGAAGATTACGAAAATGAGGATGTGGACAACGGAGAGGATTTTGACGATTCCGACGATTTTGAATGGGGCTGCCAAGACCCCGACAACTGCGTTATGCCCGGCGAGCACATGCTTTCCGAGTGCCACACGGCAGAGATGTTAATGGCCCAGGAGAGGGAAATGACCATGACCGATAGACTGGAAGAGATCAAACGGCAGCACTGGCCACTGGATAAGACCGACCATCTGGATGCGGGCTTGGGCTACTGTGCTAAATGCTGGCTCATTGCGGAGGTGGAGAGGCTACGTCAGGACATCGAATCTTACAAAAAGGTCCACAAGATACGTGGTCAAGCCCTGTTTCATCCGTGCCTGAACTGCGGCTATCAACCGCGTAAAGTCACCTTGGCGGACGGGTCAACTGATGAGCGGTTCTGGCAAAGTTTCCATGCCGAATGGGGTAAGGCCCACAGCCCCGTCGAGCGTTCAGCGGATTATAACAAAGATGCTCGGCAACTGGAGCGCGAGAAAGCCGACCTTGAGAAGCAAACGGCTGAACGCTATAGATGCAAACACTGCCACTGCTGCCGCGAACAGTCGCATGGAGATTTACAGCAGATAATAGCCAACCTTGAGGCCCAGGTATGCGGGATGAGGGAGGCGCTGGATAAGTTACTGCGGGAATACGAAAGCAAATGGAGCGATGACCCAGAAAGCGTCAAAGCGGCCCGTCAAGCCCTCTCCTCCGCTTCCCAATGTCCGCACCAGGAACAACTCGCCACCCTCCAAGCCGCCTTGGATGAAGCCAACGGAAGGGTGATGGAATGGGAATTCAGGGCCGTGCATTCGAATTGCCAACATCAATCACATTCAGATATTTGGTTTTGTAAAGAGCAATCTGAAAGTGAGCGTCATTCTTGGTCCCGCGAGCAATGGACGGAGGAGGCCAAGACTGCGAAGTGATAGCCTTATGCATTGATCTTTTCTGTGGCCTCGGCGGATGGGCCGACGGCTTCTTGGCCGAGGGCTACGATGTGATCGGTTTTGATATTGAGAGGTGGCCCTATCCCGGCCAACTCGTGCTCCAAGATGTGCTCACTCTTGACGGCTCTCGCTTCAAAGACGCTACAATCATCGTCGCTTCACCGCCATGCCAAAAATACAGTTACATGGCGATGCCGTGGAAACGGGGCAAGAAAATGGCGGCTTGGTATCGCGAGGACTCTGAACGGATTAAGGGGCTGAACGCTTTGTTCGATGCCTGCTTTCGCATCCAGCGCGAGGCCATCGAAGCCGCTGGCCACTTCATCCCACTGGTAGTCGAGAACGTGCGAGGCGCGCAGAAGTGGGTCGGGCGGTCGCGGTGGAATTACGGCAGCTTTCACCTGTGGGGCGATGTTCCGGCGCTGATGCCGATGACGAAGGCGGTTAAAGTCCCGATGCCCTCTGGAATGGATAGTCTGACAATCGGGTTTCAGCAGACGGCCAAATTACAAATGGTTGACGGCGAGAAAGGCGGTTGGCTATCGCAAGCGAATGGTGCGCCGATGCGACGGGATGATGCCAAAGTCCCCGGCTTCCGCTTCGATGGCAGCGGCAAGTCGTTTCAGACGGCGAGCGTAGCGTGCACCGGCGCGGGGCATAAAACGACCGGCCATGCGAATAAGCGCGATGGTTACGGACACACGCGGCACTTGACGAATCAGGCCGAGATCGATGGGGTGAAACAGCACAAATCCGGTCGCGCTTGGTTCGCTGATCCAGACTCAATCAGCGGCAGCACATCGTCAAATAGCAACGCCCGCAAGCAAGCCTCCGCCACGATCGCCAAGATACCGTTTCCGTTGGCCTTGTGGATCGCCAAAACTTTCAAACCACACAGAGAGGCATATATTGATTGCCGATGAAAAAGTCGCTATTTGCCGTGAATGCCACCTACCGGCGCGACTGAGGGATGTCCATTTTCTCGCCTTAGCCCGGCGCAACATAGAGATTTTGGAGCAACCATGAATCTAGAGGCAGCAAAAAAGCAGATAGAAGAACTCATGACGGCCTTTTCGCACTTTGTGCCCGCGGCACAACAGTACTACGGGCAGCATGAATATACGTGTGGCTGCCATCGCCGTATACCAGATCTTTTCTCGCTCTGCCGTGACCTGATTGCGGAGGTGGAGAGGCTGCAAGCAGAACTCGGTGATTGGGTTAAGGGTGCAGGTGAAGATGGCCTTCTCCTGCTAAAGAAAGCAGAGCAAGTTTCTGTCCTACAGCGCGAGAAGGCCGGTCTTGAGGAGCAAGTTCAAGCCCTCAACGAGTCCGCCAAACTGCGCCGGGCAAATCAGAAAGCAGCGGGATATAAAGTCGATAGGTGCGCGTGCGTATTCCCGGACGACAACGATAAGCCTAGCCAAGAGTGCGGTTATCACGAGAATCTGCGCCAGCGATTTGCTGCCCTCGAAGCCCAGGTCACACATCTACGACGAATCTGGAAAGTCATTTTTAATTGGACGTCGGTAAATCCAGGCAAATTTGTCACTTTCGATGAATGGCTCGCGGCGCACGACGCGGACATGGGAAAGAGAATTAGGACCCTCCAAGCCGCCCTGGATGAAGCCAATGGGAAATTGGAAGAGGCAGAGTTCAAGGCCGACCATGAGATTGTGCCGCCTGTGCCGGTGAATCCTGGAATAGAGCCGGGTTTGTCGTGGTGCCGAGGTTGTAAAAAGTACGAGGGCGAGTGGGACGACCGTCATTCGTTCGTGCGCGAGCGATGGACGGAACAGGCGAAGGAAAAGAGGGAAAAGGCGGTTTGACTTTTCGCCGCCCTTGGAGTATGCTTCGATAATTACGGAAGGGGGGATCTGTAATTATAGAAAGGCCGCATGAGACTCGCCACAAAACCTCCCGCTAAGCGATACGCCAAAGAGATAGTTCCCAAGGCCAAGCCCGACCAGTTTACTTCCGGCGAGATAAGCACCGTCGAGGGGCTGTGGTGGGGCCAGATAAGCCGCTACAACCCCGACGACCTAGTAGGCAAGAAGGGCCTGCAAATCTATGACAAGATGCTCAAGGACGAGCAGGTCAAGGCGGCGCTCCATGCTAAGATGATGGCCGTCATATCATCGGGCTATGAGGTCTTGCCGCCGGAAGTGCCCGAGGGTGACAAGGAGATGGCTGACGAGACCACCGATTTTGTCAAATTCAATTTCGAGGAGATGGAGGGAAGTTTCAACTCGAAATTATTGGAGATGATGAGTGCGCTCGCCTACGGCTTTTCGGTGGGGGAGAAGGTGCTCGGCTTGATCGACTATGGCAAGTACGACGGCAAAGTGGGATTGAAGGCGTTGAAGTTCCGCAAGCCCTGGAGCATCGACTTCGACCAAGATACCTACGGGAACTTGCTGCCAGACGGAATCCTCCAGGCAGAGAAGAGGCTGCCAACCGATAAGTTCGTGCTGTGCGTCTACCGCAAGACATGGGACAATCCGTATGGAGATAGCGATCTTCGCGCTGTGTACCGGCCTTTCTGGAGTAAAGACGTAATCATGAAGTACATGGCCATCGCCCTGGAGCGGTTCGGGGAGCCGATGGCTGATATCTCCCACACTGGAACGATCACGTCGACACAGCGCGCCGATCTGAACGCCTTCATCAAGAACCTCCAATCCCGCAGCGGGCTCATCCATCCTGACAACGTGACGCTGGACTTCAAGTACCCGTCGCCGCGCACCTCAGAGGCTTTCATCCCCGCGATCAAGCTCTATGATTCGCAGATAAGCCGGGGCATCCTCATGCCCGCGCTCCTCGGCATGTCCGGCGAGGAGGTCGTCGGGAGCCTCGCCAGGTCGGGCACCGAGTTCGATGTATTCCTCTGGGTCATTAACTACCTACGAGAATGGATCGAAACGGTGGTGAACGAACGCATCGTCAAGGAAACGCTCATCGACCTCAACTACGAGGTCACGGGCGGGATGTACCCGACGTTCAAGTTCAGAGCGATGACGGAGGAGATCAAGCAAAAGATATTCGACAACTGGCTCAAGGCCATCCAAGTGAAAGCATTCGAAAATAGACTAGAGGACGAAAACAAGTTGCGCGAGGCGATACACCTCAACCCACTATCACAAGAGGAGTGGGACGTGCTGGAGGCGCGGAAAAAGCTCCAACAGGGCGCGCAACTCGACTACCGCATCTACCGTATACAGGCAGCGGTCAACATGGGCCTGCCGATATCGACGGATTATCTATATGAACTTTTCGAGATTCCCCCTCCATCTACCGATGCGCCGCTGCTGAGGCCGAAGATTGAGGGACGGCCCGGCGAAGGCAGCTTGCCGGGAGAGGAGGGCAGCTTTCTATTTCAGGATAAAGACGGCCACAAATACGAGCGGTCGTTCGACGCTGAGGCGGAGTTGATAGAGTACGTGCGGGGGTTGAGCGACAGCAAAAAATCAGCGACATATCAAAGTGAGGATTTCAGGTTCATTTGCGTTCATTGTGGTTTGCATCGTTATCATCTTCCCAGCCAGCACGACCAATGCGAACATAGTTCAACCGGAGAATGCGTGGACCCGGAGTTTGAGGAGCGGAACAAAGAGCGATTCGACGCCGCACTGAGCAAAGGGGCAACCAAGAACAAGTTGCCGCCACGGACGAACGTCGGCGATGGCGTGCTTGTCAGGCTGAGGAGCGGTAGGACGCTTCTTGGCGTAGTAGACTGGCCGAAGGGCGGAGCGGTGAAGGGCAAGACCCTGCTAGTTACTAAAACCGGCGAGACGCTTATTGATAACGATCAGATAAGCCTGTCTAAACGGATCAGGCGGGAACGCGGAGAATAGCATCCCTATGTCTTTAGGTGCGTGCGGCAAGAACGTCGGTGGCGAACATTTCTGGACAACTAAGGATACACTATGCGGCTATTTGCGGTGCATTTTTTGCGAGGAATCTCGCTGCATCAATGCGACGATAGAGCCCGAGTTGATAATCCATGCCGCAGAAGTCAGAGCGATTGTCGCATTAGCTGAGAACGCCTACGAAGAGCATGCCTTCGTTTGTGATATCGTCCCTCTTCTAAGGCAGATCAACTTGAAATGGCCGGGGTTATTGTCGGCCATACTTGTGGATGAATTTAAACTATGAACGGCTATTCCAAGGCCCTCATGGGCTTTGACTTCGCGGACGCGGATACGCTAGACGTAGCACGATACCAATTCGCCAAGCACTTAGAGCAAGCGGGCCTCGGCTGGGTGCGAGCCAACGAGGAAGCATGGAAGTTGAACCATTCCTGGGAGTTCGCGACGTATGAGTTCTGCCCAACCGGGGAAGGCGGGGGGATAGATCCGACGTGCAGTCCGACGGGAGAGCCGGGGCAAGATGATTGGGGTTTTTCTAATTTAGAAAGGCAAGTAGGGGATACTGTAATCTGGAATACCGCAACGGGCAGCAAAGAGGAGGTTAATTATCGCGGCAAATCTGGCAGTAATATTGTCGTTGTTACAAAGGGCGGCAATCAGGTATCAATCCCTGCCGAAAATATCTCAAATTTGCCAGAGAATCATCCGGCGATGCTCAAAAAAGCCCACGCGGCCTTTTCTGAGCGATTCATGGATGTGATAGGATATGCGGGCGGCGGGGAACTCAAATTCAAAAGCGGGTCCTCAGTCATAATAAGCGATAACATTGACCCGAGCAACAAGGAAAAATATCCATTCCGTGCAACTTGGATAGGATCGGACGGCACCCCCGAAGGCCATGATATATTCAAGGATTGGGACGAGGTTGCGCTTTTCGCATGTGGACAGCGAAAAAAGATCGCTAAAGCAATCCCAGCTAAGAGCGGCAAATCCTTCATGCTTCACGACATGCCCCCATGGAAGGGCTTCATGGACCTGCGCCCCGGCAGCCCGCACGTGAGGATATTCGAGAAGTACACGGAGTTGAGAGAGAGGCGGTATCATCTGCCAGGGCAGCATGACCAGTGCGATCATAGCGTGACCGGGGAGTGCGTAAGTGACGCGGCTTTTGAGGAGACAAAACGAGAATTCAAGGGTGTCGCAGATAAGATGACAAAACTGCCCGAGCAAAGGAGGGCGATGGCGGAATATAAAACGTCTACATACCGGGACATAAATGTCTTTTTAAGAAGGGGCACTACTGGTGACGAGAAGGGCGACCTGTACGCAAAAGACGGGATCATAGAGCTAGATTCGCTAATAGCAAAGGCGTCTACTCCGAAGAACGTCTTTGTCTACCGTGGGATGATTGACTATGATGGCATATATGCGAACCCGAAAAACTTGGTCGGGAAAATATTTGAGACGAAGGGTTTCATGTCGACGAGCTTGAGCAGGAAGGTCGCCGAAACTTTCGGGGGCAGCGAGGCGCTTGGCCGGGCAGCAACGAGATTCAGAATTTGGGTGCCGAAAGGAAGTCGGGGCTTATTTATCGGCGAAGACGAGCAGGAGGTCCTGTTTCGTCGCGGCTCAAAACTACGAATAAAAAAAATATCTTCGGTGGCAGGCAAACATTGGATCGATGCGGAGCTGGTTCAATGACATCGACGGGTCTTAGAGAGAGAATGGAGTGGCGTCGCGGCGACATCCGGTGGCTAGATGAAAAGGAAGTTCGGCAAATCGCGGGTAAGATAGCAAAGGAACAAGGCATTATCGAGTCTCATCAATATCAGCGCGCCCTCTCCCCCTACGAGAGGCGCGTTGACTTCGAGGCGACCCGCAAGGTCTTCGACGAGGACGCCTGGGGGGCCGACCTGAAGATACGCCAGGAGATCAAGAAGACCCTCGCCAACCTATTACAGACGGTCAAGGAGCGGATCGACGGGGGCATGCTGACCCCTCAGTGGGTCGGCACGATGACGGTGGACACGCCGCCGGTGGTACTGAGGATTGTGGGTGAATACCTCATGGATGTATGGCGAAAAGGCCGGGACCTAGCGCTGAAGGAGTTGCCGGAGAATGTGCAAAAGAAGCTGGCGGATGTGAAAAGGTTCGCTGGCCTTGAGCCTACCAAGGCCGTGGAATACCTTCTCAACACCCGCCCGTGGCTCATCAAGGGGATCATTGACGATGAGTTGAAGAAACAGACGCGACTACAACTCGCAGAACATTTGAAAGGCGGAAGGACGACTACAGAAACTATCGGGCGGCTCCGCGATATCTTCGAGCCGTGGATAGGAGACCCAGAAAAGATCACGCCGACGGGCCAACGCGGCATAGGTTTCCCGCCTGGGGAGTTCGCGCCAGAAAACATTCTTATGGCATATCGGCTAGAGAACGTGATCCGGACAGAATCGGTTAGCGCCTTCAATCAGGCACGATTAGCCGTCGGCGATGAGGCGGATGACTATATCATCGGCTACGAGTTCAGCGCCATACTTGACCAACGCACGACCCCTCAATGTGAAGCTGCGGATGGGTTAAAGATTCGCAAGGATGATCCTAGAATTCAGAAGCTAACGCCGCCCCTAAATTATCAATGTCGATCTTTGTTGATTTACATCGTTACCGACGATCTCCCGGTGGATTGGTCAACGGAAGCCGAACTCGACTCCGTGGTAAGGCTAATCCCTCCGGGTTTTAAATAGAATATTGGACCTCGCTATCGGCATTATTATGGGCCTGTTATTTGTCCCTGCATTGCTCAACATCATCGGCTACTGTTGGGATACGGCGACCTGCTTTTTGTGGCGATGCCCTGGTGAGTACTTGTGGCATAAATGCAAAAGCTAAGGATAGATCAAATGTACCTCACAGACGATTGGTTCATGGTGTATTCTATTGAGGGGTTCATTGAAAGAAGGGGGGTGAACGGTTTGCCCTATTGCGTTTGCCCACAGGGGCGACGAGCTGCGGAATGTTTGATTCACAACATAAAGATCACAGTACCGCACTCCGAGATATATTTAGACGCTTGCAGCGACCCCTCATGCATCCACGCCGCATGCCAAGCAGCGATGAACAAGGGGGAATCCATGGATGACTGGAGGTCGGCGAGCATGTGCGATAGGATAAACTGCGCCTTGCCGCGCGGTCATGCGGGCGATCATATCGTGAGGCGCGATGACGGCAATCTTGAAAAGCAGACGCCAACGACGGTCAAATGCCGCTGTGGCTGCAATATAGAAATCGCAGCCGACGGCACTTATATGGGAGCAGATTTTTACGAACATTGGAAGCGATATAATGCGGGCGTATCGTACTCGGCAGAGGAAGTCCAGCCGGGCACATTCCGGTTATGCTATTCGCCCGAATGGACGGGATTGCCATTACCGAACGTCACGGCCATTACAAAGGGGAAAGCTAATATGAGACTTGTCCACGATGGAACGGAGGTTAAGCCTATGGCGGTTATAGAGAATCAGTCTATCGACGAAGAAGTAAAAGCTGGCGCGTTTATACTTCAGGGCTATAATGGCAAGAGGCTTGTGAAGATCAACTACGACGGCAATGTGGAGATATTCGGCGACGTGAACGAGGCGGCGATGCAGTTCTGGACCGCCGTGTGCCAGTTGAGCGGGGGGGCGCTGACGAAGCGGTCGGGCGGCAAGGGGGCGGCGAATGGCGGTTGAGCTACAAAAACTCAGCGACTTAGTGGCCGAAGTGAACCGAGAATTAGATAGTCCGGAAGGTCCGAAGGCCGAATTCGCCCGCGAGATAGCGGCGTGCTATGAGGTCGGGCTTGCCGGCGATAGCAGCTTCCCGTGCCGTCGCTGCGGGCAGGACTTCGCGCCCGTTAAGGGACAGTGGATATTCTACAAGCTTTGCGATGGGTGCTTTGCCGAGTGGAACTGGCACAGAACATCCAGCTCTCTGGCCTTCAAATATTCGGCATCCTGGTAGACGGTGAAATACCGTAGCAACGGGTCCGCGATTGATCCGGCGGCGGCGGGGCCGTCGGGCATAGATTGATGATAATGGCTGCGCCCAATTGCGAAAAGGCCGCCGATAGCAATCACCTGTGGACCGGCAAGGACATGCCAGAAGTAGCACGGTCGGGTCAGTTTTGCCGCTGTGTCCTGTGCGGCGATATCGGCTGCGTCTCGATGCGGATGCGTGAGAAGTGGGTTGAAATCAAAATGGATGATGGCGTATATACCACCAAGGTCCAGGGCAGCGACGGTGTGATTTACGACCTGTCTTTAGTTCGATTCCTGCCTGGGGGCGTGCTGGCCATCAACGCTTGGACGGAGAAGGTTGCGGAGTTGCCAGAGGGAATAACGGGGAATGAGAATCAATAAAAACAATCCCGTTAAAATCCTTTGGGATTGGCTCAGGGAATCTGAGGCGGACTTGGACGAGGATGCTTTCGGGGAATGGGCCGCATGGCTCGAGGAAGAAATAGAAAACGATTCACCAAACGAAGGGAGCCTGAAATGATCGGCGACGGATTGCCTGGTGCCACGCAGGTGGATGGCGACCTCAACAAGATCGTGGCAGACTTCCTGCGGGACAAAAGGCCACAAGGGGTCGTTCTTATCAGCTTCAAGGTCGCTGAGCAGGCGGTTGATTTGAAGGCCCAGACGGTTATTGATGTCCTCATCAGCCGGAACTTGGACCTGAACGGCGTGGCAAGGCAGTTGCGGATCGTGGCGGACATGTACGAGACGGAATGGCTCAGGACAGTCCCGGCGAAGGAGGCGTAAGGGGAACATGAACGAATCGCGGCTCTCAGAAGTGTCGGGGTGTTGCTGCCATGATGCTAGTTGCGCGTGCGCGTGGGAGATGGGCACATGCAGTTGCGGCCTATATGCCATGCACGCTCGGTATGTCACGACAGGCGATCCAGCTGCGCTGGCGATAGTGAAGCAAATTTCCAATACCGACCGACCTGCGCGGAAAATAGATTGAGATAGGGAGGATTCATGGCACCGATATGCGGATTGTGCAATGAAGAGATGGGCGACATCGACTTCCACCTTGAGGGGAAATGTCAGCGAAAGGACATTGAAGATTACGGGACGGAGCAGTGTGCCCACCGCTGTCACGGCGGGCCGGGTGCTTCGGATTGCGTCTGCCTCCAATACCCGACCAATTATCACTTCCACAACGGCGGAAAGACTGTCACTGGTGGGCCGCATTCTGTTCGCAATGACAAACCGGAAACGCCGTCCCCTATCGAAATCGCCGCCATTATTTCTCAGGATGCCGAACGTAACGGGCCGATAAGCAGGGCAATCGTTAAAATCGTGAGCGACGCCATCGAAAGAAATGCGATTAGACTCTATCGGAGGTAAAATGCAATGACCACGCACCTGGACGTGGATGGATATTTCCGCTTCACGAAATGGCTGCCCGCAGAGGCCGAGATAGACGGGCAGAGGGTCATGGCCGACAGCGACCTATCCGGCTGGATTCGGCACTTTCAGGAATGTGGCATCGACACTCGAATCCGCACGCGCACCGAGGACGGCAAGATAAGCTTATGGCGCGAGGGCCGGGATGCCTTTGACCGCGATGAGGAGGATTGATGCGCAATGAGTGATCCAAATTATTTTACCATATGTCGTTGCCGATGCGGCTGGGAGGGACGAGATGTTCAAATGTTATTTAATTCCCATCCCGCCGACCATCGCCTATCCTGCCCGCGCTGTGGAGTATATTTCGGCTATGGTTGCCCGATATGCCACACGCTCATCACAGCGGCAGACGGATTGTGCCCGGGTGATTCTTCACCATCACACGGGAAGATCCTGGCGGCATCTGGCAATGTCCAGGTTGTTATCAATAGCAAGCCGTATCCCGATTCACCCAGCAAAGACTTAAAGTTCACCGTAAATGAGTTGCGAGCGATAGAGGATTCCGTCAAGAAGGAGATCGACGGGCAGGACGAGTTGCGGCAGGCCGTGAGCTACGCCTACTATAACGGGCTTGGCTGGCGAATGACCCGCGCATTGCAAGTGATTGACAAAGCACTAAGCACGAAGGCAAAAATATAAAGGGAGGCTCTATTGTGCGTGGCGTAGTTGCGAAACGGCTTAGAAAAGAAGCTTATGGGAAAGACGGCTCACCTAGATTCAGAGAATACAAATTGTCCCAGGCTGGTTTTTCTTGGTTTGAGCGGTTAGCAGATGGGGTTAAAAAAAAAGTAAGGGAGAAAGTCTATCACGTTAGAGCCGATGATGCCCGCTCTCGCTATCAGCGATTAAAAAGGGAGTGGAGCCTTAGTGCCTGATTGCGAGAGATGTTGGCGGGAGAACTCCTCTGATGAAGTCGAAGTCTGCGAGGGCTGTCACCGCTATCTTTGCGAGGAGTGCTGGGGCGGGACGATGAGGAAGTGCGCTGACTGTTCGGAGGCGGCATGAACGCCGAGATTGCCAAGAGCTTCGCGATGGAGTTTCTGCGGCCCGAGGCTTGTATCCGGTGCGCATACCAGGGCTACCGGCTTGCGTCGTTCCTGTGGACCGTGACCTCCGCTAAATCGCTCAGCACCGAGGATGAGGCGGAGACCCGCGCATGGCTGGCCGACATGCACACCTCGGCGCTCATCGCGTTTCAGCGGGCGGACAGGGAGACCCTGGCACGGCTCGCGCTTGAGATAGTTCCGGAGACGGAGGCGGCGGTAGCCATCTTGCGGGAGAAGGTGGAGCCGGACGAGGCGGCGGAGTTCTTGGAATCGCTGTTGAGGAAGGTGAGGCAATGAGGCGGTGCGCGATGTGCGATGGGTTGATTTGGCCCCGGCAAGAGACGGGGAGTTGGCCGCCGTGGGGCGAATCGCATATCCAATGCATCGATAGCACAAAGATGATTTTCGGGGATTTCATCGCGTTTGATAATGAGGCCGTAGAAAAACAGCGAGGCAAATAATGACCGCATATGCCGAATTGCATCGACGAATCTCCATCCTAGAGAAGAAATTTTCCGTGTTGGCCGGCCAGCATGAATGGCGGGGGCTCAGTAGCTCCGGCTCGGGAGATTGGGAGTGCGCGAAATGCGGGATATACACGAACGGCGGCATACATGATGGCGGCCCCTATTATCCGGGGCGCGGGCAGCGATTGAAAAAATGTCCAGGAAGACGCCGATGACCCGCTGCATTTTTTGCAGCCGCAGTCCCATCAGCGCATTCAGCTGAGGTTGCCTCCACATCTTTGCTGCAAGTAAATTGATGCGTCATTGCATCTTGGCGTGCAGCACCTCCCCCTGGGCAGGTCGCATAATTTGCC
>CAZDYX010000009.1:25842-26632 GCA_964509775.1 uncultured Desulfobulbia bacterium
TGCAAGCATTTGATCTGGCCTTGGCAAGAAGGGGTGGTCGGCCTATGGCATCAGACATGCTTCACGATCTTTGCCCAGGCTTACGGGAAAGGCATCGTGGCCGGTCTTAATGAAGCTGCGCGGCAGCTTCAATCCGTTGAGCAAGCCCCCGAATGGGCATCACATGCGCGGAAGGTCGTGATCCATTGACCGACCCCTCGTCCCCGTATCTCCTCATCTCCGACCCTGCCGTGCTATGGCGCGTGCAGCAGATCGAGGCCATAGCCGGGATAGATGCGCGGTTTGAAGTTAAAGTTGAAAAACCGCCCGGCCAAAGCGAATCCATCGTCCGCGTCATATGCGTTTTCAAGCTGCCGAGCGGCAAATCCTAGAATCTTTATATAATTCAATAGGTTAGGAACGTGGAAAAATCTCATATTTCCCGTGTTTTTCTCTTGACAAACACGGAAAAAGGGAATAGATTAAAAGCATGGAAGGGACGATGGCGCATCAAAGTATAAAATCCAAAAACCCGCCCGCAACTAGCGGGCCAAAACATGGAGGGCGAAAATGAAACTACGGGCAAAAATGTTATGGGACCGGATGACCCCCAGAGAGCAAGAGAAGGCCCTGGTCTGTTATTGCAACCTGGCGCACCAAGTACACCACCACTGCGAGCATGGCGGCGACGACTTCGCCCATGTTTCCCCGGCTGAACTAATCAGGATAGCCCGTCCCTAGGGCCGCAACGGGGAGCGAGATCCTTGAGGGAGACGAAAATGGACTGTATTGTTTGCGGAAAAATGGCGGG
>CAZDYX010000009.1:26642-27868 GCA_964509775.1 uncultured Desulfobulbia bacterium
CCTGCGACCGTTGGAACCCTTGCGAGTACCACGTTTGCGATACTTGCAAGGGTCAGTGGGATAAGGCGTATGCCCAGGCGGCGCAAGAGCAAATCGCTCACGCTCGCCGCGTGGGGCTGCGGGGGACAATGCCTTTTGATTTGTCTCACATAGCTAGACTAGCTCGGTCCTAACCGGCGCAGAGGGGAGCGAGATCCCTGGAAGGAGAACGCAATGAAAGAGCGAACCGCAGCAATCCGCAAGGCGCTTCGAACACACGGCTTTACCGGCTCCGTGCGCCAGGGGTGGGGGAGAGCTTGCTCTTGGATTCGCATTCGCGGCTCCGGTGAGTACGGCCAGTTTACCAAGCAAGAAAGGGAGATCCTGAAACGGTTCGGGGAAACGCCTGGCGGCAACTTCTGCCCACTGGCACCCGAGGATCAAGCTTTGTTTTTGGCTCGGCTCGAAGGTCGGGAGCCAGCCACCGCAGACGTGGAGCATGCACGCAGAATCCACGAGTCCCGCATGTGGGATTGAAGGGAGAGGAGCATGACCCTAAAAGAAAAAATCCGAGTCATTGAGCGCCTAGAAGAGGTCGGTTGGAACATCCAAGCCGAGGCCCGTATAGCCCAGGATGCGCTAGCCCGCGAGAAACGCCGACATGAAACTGAATTACTGGCCATCGTTGAGCGATTCGAATTAGAGGCTTGGCGTCACGTGGAGACAAAATGGTCCCAGGATGAGATCCAAGCAGCCAGGGAGTTGAGGTGATCAGTGTTTCAATCCTCGCCCGCCCCGAAGAGCGGGCGCTACATGCTCAAGCTGTTACTCGGTGCCTGCCTTGCTACAGAAAAAAAGGCAGCGTGACCCCCGCAAGGGGTGAATGGAGAGGTACATGAGAGGCATCACCGAAGACGAAAAAGACCTGCTAACCCACTGGTCCAGGTTCGGCTCCGATGGTTACCCGATTAAGAAGCTAGGTCGGGGCTGGTACTGGTCGTATCGCTCCATCGAGGGACCACCGACGATATTTCGGACGAAGCGAGAAGCGGTGCGCTCATTTGAAGCGTTCGTTGACATTCTGCTGGATGCCAAAGCTGGCAGGATTTGAAGAAAGGACCCCGACCATGAAGCACACAAAGGGACCGTGGCAGATAGTTTACAATCGTGGCCTATGGTCCGCGCAAAAATCGACACGGCAATTATGAGATCGCCCGGAGTGATGCCTAGCCCCTGCCCCTTCCGCT
>CAZDYX010000010.1:0-3414 GCA_964509775.1 uncultured Desulfobulbia bacterium
TCGAATCCATCACACCCGGCCTTTCGCTCACCGGTCTTGACCCCATCGGCATTGGGAGCGTAATTGCCGTTGTACCGATTGCCGACGGCGCGGTGCAGGTCCTTTATAAAACGCCCGACGGCGCGATCAAGGAACGTCTGCTCAATCGGGGAGATGAGCCCAGCATCTCCATTGCCACCACCGAGCGTCCCTGGTCTTTCGATGGCGATGGCGAGGCGTTCAAGCTCACCGTCGAGGCCAAGCGCATTGATCTCGCCTTTCTGTTCGACCCGATGATGGCCGTTCACACCTCGAATGTGGAGCCGCTTCCACATCAGATCACCGCTGTTTACGAATCCATGCTACCGCGTCAACCACTGAGGTTTGTTCTCGCTGACGACCCTGGCGCGGGCAAGACCATCATGGCGGGCCTTTACATTCGCGAACTCATCATGCGCGCCGACGCACGGCGCATCGTCATCGTCGCCCCAGGCAGCTTGGTCGATCAGTGGCGCGAGGAAATGTTCGAGAAGTTCGGTCTGGAATTCCGCGTCTTTACAAAAGACCTGGAAGCAGCCACCCCGAGCGGTAATCCTTTTGAAGACATCGATCACCTCATCGTTCGCCTTGACCAGATGGCGCGCAACGAAGAACTGCAAGAGAAGCTCTGCGCCGCTGGCTGGGATCTCGTAGTGTTCGACGAGGCGCACAAGCTCGCCGCCCACTTCTTCGGTAACAAACTGGACAAGACGGGCCGCTTCAAGCTGGCCGAAAAGCTCGGGGCCCAGACGCGCCATCTCCTGCTGATGACGGCCACGCCCCACAACGGCAAGGAGGAGGACTTCCAGTTGTTCCTCTCGCTCCTGGACTCCGACCGCTTCTACGGAAAGTTTCGTGACGGCGTCCACAAGGTGGATTGCTCCTACCTCATTCGCCGCATGGTGAAGGAGAAGTTGGTCAAGTTCGACGGCACACCTCTCTTCCCGGAGCGCCGCGCCTACACGGTCAATTATCAGCTCTCCGACCTCGAAGCCGCGCTCTACGAAGCGGTAACGGATTATGTGAAAACGGAAATGGGCAAGGCCGACCATCTCGACGGCAAGCGCAAAGGCTCGGTCGGCTTTGCGCTCACTGCCCTCCAGCGCCGTCTCGCCTCCAGCCCCGAGGCCATCTTCCAGTCTCTCAAACGCCGCCGAGAACGCCTCGAACGTCGCCTCCGCGAAGAGCAGATGGGGATACGCGGCCAGCAAATTCTTGCTGAGACCCTCGCCGATGTTCCTGAAGACGATGACGACCTCAACGCCGAGGAGCAAGAGAACTTGGAAGAAACGCTGGTCGATCAGGCCACCGCTTCGCGCACCATCGCCGAACTGGCGGGTGAAATCATCATCCTTCAAGTCCTCGAACAACAGGCCAAAGCCCTGGTCGTCTCCGGCAAGGATCGCAAGTGGGACGAACTCTCGCGCATCCTCCAGAACGAACCCCAGATGTACGACGCCGGCGGGCGGATGCGGAAAATCATCATCTTCAGCGAGCACCGCGACACCCTGAAATACCTGCACGAGAAAATTGCGGGTGTACTTGGCAGCCATGACGCCATTGTCGTGATTCACGGTGCCGTCCACCGCGATGACCGCCGCAAGGCCCAGGCGCTCTTTCGCTCTGACCCCGAAATCCGGGTGCTGGTTGCCACTGATGCCGCCGGTGAAGGCATCAACCTTCAGAATTCCAACCTGATGGTGAACTACGATTTGCCGTGGAACCCCAACCGCCTCGAACAACGCTTCGGGCGTATCCACCGCATTGGCCAACAAGAAGTCTGCCACCTCTGGAATCTCGTCGCCAAAGAAACCCGCGAGGGGGATGTCTATTTCCGCTTGCTCGAAAAACTTGAAGTCGTGAGCGAGGCGCTCCAGGGCCAGGTATTCAACGTCCTCGGTGAAGTCTTTGAAGGCAACAGCCTCAAGGACATGCTGCTGGAAGCCATTCGCTACGGCGACCAGCCAGAGGTGCGCGCCCGTCTCAGTCAGAAAATTGACAACGCCCTCGACCGCGAGCACCTGATGACCATCCTCAACCGCGACGCGCTCGCTCAGGAAAGTTTTAGCCCGGAGCGTCTCTTTGCGGTGAAGGAAGAAATGGAAAAGGCCGAGGCCCGCCGCCTCCAGCCTTACTTTGTCCGCTCATTCTTTATGAAAGGCTTCGAGTCGCTCGGCGGCTCCATTTATCCCCGCGAATCTGAACGCTTCGAGATCACGCACGTTCCTGCCGAGCTGCGCGAACGCGACCGCCTCAATACCGGTGCGCTGGTCATTCCGGCTGGATTGCTCCGCACCTTGCGCGGTGAACCCGCTCCCGGTGGTCCCGCCTTTTCCACCGACCCCGAAGCCCGTTCGCGCATCGAGCAGCTTGCCATGAACGCTGTCCGTCTCTCTGAAGAAGCCCGCGGCTGCCGCGTGGTGGATGTCTCCGCCCAGAAATGCGGCTGGGACATAACATCTTACCCTCCTGCTATTGACGGCAAACAGCCTGAATCCCGGCATATTGAAGTAAAGGGGCGAGTAAAAGGCGCATGCACGATCACCGTCACCCGCAATGAAATGCTCTATGCCCTCAATCAGGTCGATAAATTTGTTCTTGCCATTGTGCAGGTTGGCGAGGATGATCAGACTGACGGTCCGTACTACCTGCGGAATCCCTTTGATGCCGAACCGGGCTGGGGTGTTTCGTCTGTGAATTTTGAAATTCGGGAACTCTTGAAGAGGGCGGAAATACAATGCTGAACAAGATACTTTTAAAATCAGGGGCGCTATGTTAACCGAAGATCAATTGAATGGACTATTGTCAGATTTGGAATCTGATCGCGTGGAACGTACGGTCTCCACCTCAAAAACAGACAAATTTGCCGAAGCTGTCTGCGCTTTTGCCAATGATTTTCCCAACCACAGCCAGCCTGGGTATCTGTTGATAGGGGTGGATGACAACGGTATGCCAAGCGGACTCACGGTAACGGACGATATTCTCAAAAATCTCGCTGCGCTTCGTTCTGATGGAAATATTCAGCCCATGCCCGCCTTGACGGTGGGTAAATACCCACTGGATGGGGGCGATGTGGCAGTCGTAGAGGTTCAGCCTGCCGACCTGCCGCCGGTGCGCTACAAGGGGAAGGTCTGGATTCGTATCGGACCACGTCGCGGTACCGCCACAGAGCAGGAAGAGCGCATTCTTATGGAGCGGCGTATCTCGTTTGCCCGCAGTTTTGACGCTCAACCTTGCCGCCAGGCCACGCTGGATGATCTGGATGCCGCCCGTTTTCTGGTGGGGTATCGAAAAAAAGTCATTGCGCCGGACGTGATCGCGGAAAATAGTCGCTCCCTTGAACAGCAGCTTGCAGGCTTGAGCTTTTTCGACCTTACCCATCAGTGCCCAACCAAT
>CAZDYX010000010.1:3424-10203 GCA_964509775.1 uncultured Desulfobulbia bacterium
GCATATGTACAATTTCTTCGCATTTCAGGGAATGAGCCGACCTGCCCGGTGCATTTTGATCGCAAGGTAGAAGGTGATCTTGGCACCGTGATGCAAACCCTGGATATACTGATAGATGTCAACAATCGTCAATGGCCGGAATTTGTTTCCAGTTTTCGTGAGGAAATGCGGTCAGAGTATCCCCGTACCGCCTTGCGCGAACTTATCCTTAATGCCATGATGCACCGTTCGTATCAGTCAAATACGCCGACCCGTGTTTACTGGTTTGATGACTATATCGAAATTTCAAACCCTGGCGGGCTGTATGGTGAAGCGACGCCGGAACATTTCCCATTTCGCAACGATTACCGCAATCCAGTTGTGGCAAGCGCATTATTTGCGCTTGGGTATGTCAATCGGTACGGGCAGGGAATATTGCGCGCCCAAAAAGCATTAACCGAAAACGACAACCCATTACCCATATTCGATTTTGATCCCCATTGGTTTAGTGTGCGGATTGATAAAAGGGTTGAAAAGAAACCATGAATATCAAATCCCCCAGGAAGCTCATCGAAGTCGCGCTGCCGCTGGATGCGATCAATGCGGCATGTGCGCGGGAGAAATCCATCCGGCATGGGCATCCTTCCACGCTGCATCTCTGGTGGGCGCGGCGGCCGCTGGCGGCGGCGCGGGCAGTCATCTTTGCGCAGCTCGTCAATGATCCCGGCTACCAGCTAGGCGGCGGGTTCAAGTACGAACACAACGTCCTGCGTGCGCGTGCCGGAGGCGTTCTATGAACAGGCCCCGCTCGCCCGTATTCATTTCCAGCGTGCAAAAGGAATTGGCTGAAGAACGCCGGACCATTAAGTCCTTTATCGCGGGCGACGCACTTCTACGCCGATTCTTTGATGCGTTTCTCTTTGAGGATTTGCCGGCGTCGGGCCGCCGGGCGGATGAGGTTTATCTTGCGGAAGTGGATCGTTGCGACGTGTATCTGGCCATCCTCGACAACGAGTACGGCCACAAAGACCGAGAAGGCTTGTCCCCCACCGAGCGCGAGTTTGACCGTGCCACCGCCAAAGGCAAAGAGCGGCTGGTGTATGTCAGAGGCGCCGACGACACCGCCCGCCATCCCAAGATGCAAACGCTTATTGAGAAGGTCGGCGCTCAACTTACCCGGCGCAGGTTCGGCAGCTTGCCCGAACTGACCGCACTCGTTTATGCCAGTCTCGTCGAGTACCTTGAACGCAGCGGACATCTGCGCATCAAACCCTTCGACGCCGCCGCCTGTCCGGACGCCACGCTTACCGATCTCTCACGCGAAAAACTCGCCGAGTTCCTGGCCGCCGCCAAGGCCGAGCGTGGTTATGCGGTCGGGCCGCGAACCTCAACCCCTAAAGCGCTGGCCCATCTGAATCTGCTGGACGGCGACAAACCCAGCCACGCCGCCGTGTTGTTGTTCGGTAAGAAGCCTCAACGCTTTCTCATCACCTCGGAAGTCAAGTGCATGCACTTTCACGGCGCAGAGGTGGAGAAGCCTATCCCCTCCTACCACATCTATAAGGGCACGGTCTTCGAACTGGTTGATCAGGCGGTGGATTTCGTCATGGCCAAGATCGACCGTGCCGTCATCCCCCAAGACAACGCCGTCGCCAGTCAGGTGAAATATGAACTGCCGTACAAGGCGGTGCGCGAAGCCATCGTCAACGCCGTGACGCACCGTAATTACACCAGCAACGCCAGTGTGCAGGTTATGCTTTTCGCCGACCGGCTCGAAGTCTGGAATCCCGGCGAACTGCCGCCGACTCTGACCATCGCCGGGTTGCGCCTTCCGCACGCCTCCATTCCGCACAACCCCCTCATCGCCGAACCCATGTTCCTGGCGACCTATGCCGAGAAAGCCGGTAGCGGCATCCTCGATATGATCAAACTCTGTCGGGCGGCGGGTGTTCGCGCCCCGGACTTCCGGCAGGATGGCGGCCAGTTCGTGCAGACCCTTTGGCGGCCCAAATCGGATGCAACCGCGCAAGTCACCGCGCAAGTCGGCACAGAATCCAATGTCATCAAAGACAAGGCGTTGCAGGAGATCGCTGAGACTCTGGGAACCCCTGCCGCACAAGTCACCGCACAAGTCACCGCACAAGTCGCGCTATTCTGCCGGGAACCACGCGGCACGAAAGAACTCATGGATCATCTCGGGTTGCGACACTGGAAGACCTTCCAGTCAAATTATCTCTTGCCGCTGATCGCGGGCGGCGTGTTGGAACGTACCATCCCCGATAAACCCACCAGCCGATTCCAAAAATACCGCCTCACTGAGATGGGCCGCGAATGTCTGGCCAAGGCCCGAAAAGGAAAAGAGAAGCCTTCATGACCCATCCCATCAAATCACCTCGCAAGCTCATTGAGGTTGCGCTTCCGTTGGATGCGATCAATGCGGCATGCGCCTATGAGAAGATGCCAGGCATCGGCGCGCACTCTCGCGGCATTCATCTTTGGTGGTCCCGCAAGCCGCTCGCCGCAGCGCGAGCTATTCTATTCGCCCAGCTCGTTAACGATCCCGGTACAAACATTGGTCGAGGCTTCAAATACGATAAAAACAGGAAAGAGGCCGCAGAAGAACGGACGCGGCTTTTCAATATCATCGAGGACCTAGTGCAATGGAAAAACAGCACCAACGAGGAAGAGCTGGAGCGTGCCCGCGCCGAGATCCGTCGTTCGTGGCGTGAGGTCTGCGAACTCAACAAGAATCACCAACAGGCCGCCGAGTTGTTCAATCCCGACAAACTCCCCACGTTCCACGATCCGTTTGCGGGTGGTGGGATGATTCCGCTGGAAGCTCAGCGTGTAGGTTGGGTTGAGCGTGTTTTGCGAAACCCAACAAGTTTCGCCCGGCCAACATCACATTTTCACAGCCCACAGAAGCCACACGCACATCGTGACGTTGGGTTTCATTATCATTCAACCCAACCTACATGGCTGGTTTGAGCTACAAAGAAGTTGGAAAGATTTTTAGAGGGATACATTACAGTGCTGTTAGCAAAGCTGCGAGCCGTCTGGAAGCTGAATTGTCAGAGGATTCGGCCTTGGCGGAACTAGTCAACAGACTTGCGTCAAATGTCAAGACCTGATGACATCTGTCCCTGCTCCCGACGCCGTGATCGTATGGAGGGTCTTCCGTGTATATGACCGAAGTTTTCGCGCAAAACATGCCCCCTGACTGGACGGGGGTCCCGCTCATCGTTTGGGGATACCAGGTCCTGTTTGCCAAAGAACCTATTCCGGTGACGCCCCAGGCATGGAATACGGCCGGCGTGCACTGTCTCCTCCTGTCGGGCTCCTATACATACTACCGTACCGGCAAGCTCCGTTTTGGACGCCCCGCACACGGCTCGGTGGAACCGAATTTCGCTGTCGAGTCAACTCCTGACGGACTTTGGCTCCTTATGGGTGCACCTGCGGATGTCGCTGACAGCATCCTTCGTTCCGCAGTTGCGATGCTGTTGGTATGGTTAGGTAGGAACTTAGTGTACGAGAGGTACTTCGGGTTTCGGGTGGACCCTCCGAGTACACAAGTTGCCGTGTGGACCGCCGCGATGTTAAACCCAATGCACTTCCCGAGTCCCGATTTCGGTCGGCTGTCGCATGTCGAAACCGCCTCGCGATCCCTTGCCGGTCTATCGGATACTGACCGCTATCGCTTGCTACTCTCCCTGCGCTGGTTTTCCGACTCTCTCAACTTTTCTGGAACAGACCAGTTTCTCCGACTGTGGATCGCGTTCGAGGTCCTGGCCATGAGTACCACCAACGTCAAGTCCGCCGCTGATTTTCTTGCGACAACTTACGGCCTGACGAAGGACAGTGCGACGACCATTCTCCGTATCGGCAGGATCCACGGGCTCCGTAGCGCCATCGTTCACAAGGGAAGCGCAACTTCTCCGTCGACCCTCGTCATCAATTTCTTGGAGGCCGTCTACACCGATTGCGTTTCCTTCCGCCTCACCGGGACAAGCAATCGGTCAGCATTTCGTCTTCTTGACGTGCTGTCGGCGGAGCTTGATTGAGGAATTGATGAGTTTAGGCCCGGTCCCTAAAGTCTGACGCGCGGGGAGTGATCTCCGCCAGCACAGGACGGACCAACTTTGGCGTCCAACCAAGGCCTGAACCGGATACGAAACCACGCGGAAACTATCTTGGAGGTGTTGGCTGGAAGGACATTGGCCGCGTGGTTTCGCGCCGGTTAGGCCCGAAGCGCTAAGAGTCGATTTTGAACAATATCACTGAGGTGAGGTCATGGGAGAGTATTTTATTAAACGTCCTTTAAAACGTCCATCGGTTCATCCAGGTGAAATTTTGCGTGAAGATGTACTTCCAACTCTTGGCATATCAGTAAGCGCGGCGGCAAGACGACTTGGAGTTTCCAGGCAGCAGTTACACCGCATTTTAGCCTGTACGCATCCAATTACAACGGACATGGCGCTTAGGATTGGCAAGTTTGCCGGCAACGGGCCAGTTCTTTGGCTTCGCATGCAGCAGGCATATGATTTGTGGTATGCCGAGCAGACGATGAAAGATGAATTATCTAAGATTGAAACAGTTTCATCAATTTGAACTTTTCGATTTTTTACGGGATCATCAAATTTGACCAATTAGTGGTGGTGTATTTTCCCTTTCCGGCCCTCGGTCTTCCCGAAAGCGATTCTTATCCCCCACCCGAAGTAGCAACAATTATGTAATTTAAGCAAGGAGGTGAACCATGACACTTCGCGAGATCTTGGCTGATATTCACTCCTTAGAAGAAGAACTGCTCGTTTTTGAGCGTAAATTTGGTCTTCGTTCTGAGACGTTCTACCCTGCCTTTCTGAACGGCGAGGAACCCGAAAATGACAGTTGGGTGTTGGATTTCGGGGAATGGGCCAGCGTGTACCGAACCTGGTTGACACGGCAAGCTGAGTATCGTAATGAGGTTCAACGGTTACAGCAAAATGCCCCTAGCCTTGCGGGATTAATTCAGGCGGCCGCATGAGTGAGCATTTCCGAACCCCGGAGGATTACGAACTGTTCGTGTACACCATTACTGAACAGTTTCCCTCTATACGCCGTTCCACCGTCGCCTTTATTCGGCGTGGAACGTCTCTGGCGCGTATAGCTGGCGAATTGCATTTTGATCATGAGATTCGACTGGTGGTTCGCGAGCGGCTTCTGTATGATCGGTTGCCGATGGTGATGGATTGGTATGGCTATGAAGTTTGGCGAGGTGAAAAAAAGTTGTACTGGTATGACTCGCAACCACATCCGGATGATCCCCTTCTCCAAAGTACCCATCCCCACCATAAGCATATCCCACCGGACATTAAGCATCATCGTATTCCGGTCCCCGATATGAGTTTCACACAGCCCAACCTGCCGATGTTGATTAGAGAGATTGAGAGCCTTATGCAATAAATCGGGAGCAAACATTAAGGTAAGGGCGTGTTCATAACTAACTTGAACAAAATTACGTTCAAGTTTTCATAAGGAGCAGGTTATGCGTAACGCAAAAGAATTATTAGGAATCGGCGTGCCGGCGTTCATCATCCTCGCGTTTGTGCTGGCGTCGGTAATTCCTGCAGCGGCTTTGGGGGGCGAGGTCAAGATCGGCTTGGTGGTCAGCATGACCGGCGGGTCCGCGGCATACGGGGAGACCCAGAAGAACGGGGCGCAGCTTGCCATCGATGAGATCAACGCGAACGTTGGGGCAACTGCCGTAAAGATCGTGCCGATTTATGAAGATGACGCGAGTACCCCACAGCAGGGCATCAATATTTTCAATAAGTTCATCAACGCGGATAAGGTGGCGATAATCATCGGCCCGACGCTCAGCAGCACGGCCAAGGCGACCGACCCCATTGCCCAGCAGGCCGGCGTTCCGGTGCTTGCCATCAGCAACACGGCCAAGGGGATCACGGAGATCGGCGACTTTATCTTTAGGGTCTCTCTCCCTGAGGCCGTGGTGGTCCCCAATACGGTCCGGGCCGCCAGGGAAAGGCTCGGGATCAGGAAGGTGGCGGTTTTATACGGCAATGATGATGCCTTTACCAAGGCGGGCTACGAGGCCTTTAAAAAGGCGCTCGGGGAGAACGGCGTCGAGATCGTGAGCGAGCAGACCTTTGCCAAGGGTGACCGAGATTTTTCCCCCCAGCTCACCCAGGTAAGGGGTCTAAATCCGGACGCCATCGTGGTCTCGGCCCTGGTGGATGAGGCATCAGGGATCGTGAGCCAGGCCCGCCAGCTTGGCATCCCGGCCAAGGTGCGCATCATCGGCGGTAACGGCTTTAATTCACCCGCGCTCATCAAGAACGCCGGAGAAGCGGCTGAGGGCGTGATCGTCGGCGCCTCCTGGAACGTCACCTCAATAAATCCGGTTAACCAACAGTTCGTTTTCGCCTTTACCAAAAAGTACGGCACGGCCCCGGACCAGTTTGCCGCGCAGGCGTACGCCGGCGTGAAAATTGCCTATGAGGCCGTGAGCCACGCCGGATCGGCGCCGGATCGCCGGGCCATCCGCGATGCCCTGGCCAGGATAAGGGATATGGATACGGTGCTCGGCAAATTCTCCTTTACCGCAGGCCGCGATGCTGACAGCAGACCCGTGATTCAGGAGGTTACGGCCGGCAGGTTCGCGGCCTGGGGCGAATAGGCGACTTTTCCATGACCATGCTTTTGCAGCAACTCATCAATGGCCTGTTCATCGGCAGCGTCTACGGACTCTTTGCCGTGGGCTACACCCTCGTCTTCGGGGTGCTCGATATCCTCAATCT
>CAZDYX010000010.1:10213-14628 GCA_964509775.1 uncultured Desulfobulbia bacterium
TCTCCCACGCCGCAATGTGTACCCTCGGCGGTCTCATGGCGCTGTGGCTGGTCGAGCACGCGGGACTGAACATCTGGGTCGCCTTCCCGCTCGCGGTGCTCCTCTGCGGGCTGCTCGGCCTGCTTCTTGACCGCGTGGCCTTCGTTCCCCTCCGTTGCCGGGCCGATACCTATTTTTCCGGGCTTATTTCCAGCATTGCCATGGCGATCATCTTTGAGGGCGCGGCCCTCGGGATCTTCGGGGCCAGGACGGTCCGTTTTCCCGCAAATACCCTGGCCCTCCATATCTGGCGCTTCGAGGATGTCACCATCACGTCCCTGCAGATCTACATCGTGCTGGTGGCATGGCTCCTCATGGTGGGGCTGACCCAATTCCTGCGACGGGCCCGCGTGGGCAAGGCCATCAGGGCGGTAGCGGAAAACGAGCGGGCCGCCCGGTTGCTCGGGATCAACGTGGACAAGATCATTGCCTTGACGTTTTTTATCTCGTCGGCCCTGGGCGGGGCCGCGGGCATCCTTTTCGGCCTTTACTTCGACGCCATGTCGCCCGACATGGGCCGATCCATCGAGCTCAAAGGCCTTGCCGTGATCGTGTTGGGCGGGATGGGGAGCATCCCGGGCGCGATACTGGGCGGGATCGCCTTCGGTCTCTCCGAGGTGCTGACCGTGGCCTTTACCGGCACCTCCAACCTGCGGGACGCCGTGGCCTTTACCGTGCTCTTTGCCATCCTGCTGCTGCGTCCCTCGGGTCTCCTCGGCCGCGGCCGCATCCGGGAGGCATGAGATCATGGACTATCTTGCGCAGTTCTATGCCGTCTACGGCAGCCTCTTAAACTTCATCGGCATCAACAGCCTGCTGGCCTTAAGCCTCTATGTGACGCTCTCCGCCGGGCAGCTCTCGCTCGGCAACGCCGCCTTTGCCGGCATCGGCGGCTATACGGCCGGGATTCTCACGGTTAATTTCAATGCCCCGTTTTTGGTCTCCCTGGCAGCCGGCTCGCTTTTTGCCGGGCTAGCGGGCCTGGTGCTCGGGCTTCCGGTGTTGCGGCTACGCGGCGTGTTTCTTGCCATGGCTACCCTGAGTTTCGGCGAGGTGGTGCGCATCGTTGCGGTGAACCTCACGATTACCGGGGGCGCCGAGGGGCTCACCGGAATCCCGAACAAGACCAAGACCTGGTTTATTTATCTCGTGCTTGTTATCGTGGGTTTTTTTCTTTCCCGGCTGCGTTGGTCGCGTATCGGCTGGGGCTTCGAGAGCATCCGCGAGGATGAAACCGCAGCCGCGGCCATGGGGGTTGATACGACGTATTATAAGACCCTTGCCTTTACCATCGGCGCGCTCATCGCTGGCCTTAGCGGCGCCATGTACGCGCACCTCAACTTTCTCATCACCCCGCGGGAGTTCGGCTTCCCCATGGCGGTTCAACTGCTCTGCTTCAATATCGTGGGCGGCATGCGCGTCTGGTACGGCCCGATTCTCGGTGCCATGTTGTTGACCGCCCTGCCCGAGATCCTGCGGGGCATCGGCATTACTGCCGGCCCTGTTCGTCAGTGCCTAAACGGCGTCATCCTGCTCCTGGTGATCCTCTATCTGCCAAACGGCCTGGTCTCGCTCTTTCCCATGCGAAAAGGCCGGGCCAAGGCCGCTTCGAATCTTTTGTCTCAAAAGGAGCACGCATGCTCGAAGTGATCGGCTTATCCGTTGCCTACGGCTCCATTGAGGTCGAGCATGACATTTCCATCAGGATCCAGGCCGGAACAATCGTAACCCTTACCGGTCCGAACGGGGCGGGCAAGACCACAACGTTAAATGCATTGAGCGGTATCGTGCCCGCGCAGGCGGGTAGGATTCTGCTCGCGGGCGAAGACATCACCCGCATGACTGCACATCGACGCGTCGCGGCCGGATTGGTGCAGGTGCCTGAGGGCAGGCAGGTGCTCGCAGGCATGAGCGTGCGGGAAAACCTTGAACTGGGTGGCTATCGCCGGCCCCATTCAGAGGTAAAGGCCGATCTCGCCAGGATGGAAAGGCGTTTCCCGATCCTGCGCGAACGGCGGAATGCCCCTGCCGGTGCCCTATCCGGCGGCGAACAGCAGATGCTCGCCATCGCCCGTGGCCTCATGGCCCGCCCCAAGGTCCTTCTTCTTGATGAACCGTCGCTCGGCCTGGCGCCTATGCTCGTCCAAACCGTCTTTACGATCATCCGCGAACTCCGCGACGTAGGCCTAACCATCCTCCTGGTGGAACAAAATGCTTGCCAGGCCCTTGCCGTCTCCTCCTACGCCTATGTCATCGAAAGCGGCACCATCATCCTTGAAGGCCCGGCGGGAAAACTCCGCTCCGACCCGACGGTTATCAGCGGCTATCTGGGGGGGCAGAGGACAGTGGACAGAGGACAGAAGGTAAAAGACAACAGCGGGAGATATTTATAGAAACGGGGTATCCACTTAGCGCAAGTAACTTGTGCTATGAATATTTTTTCTGCGTCATTCCCGCATGTTGTTAGCGGGAATCCAGATCATGGTTGTGCAGCCGTACAATACAGCCGGCTTATACATATTTTTCCTGGATTCCTGCTAAAAGCATGCAGGAATGACGAGAATCGAGAACTTTCATTCAACCGAAAATGTAACTTGCTCTAAATGGATACCCCCTTTATAGAATTACCTCGCAGGATTTGACATGTCCGTGCGAATGTTTGACCTGTTTTTTCACTATTCACTATTCACTATTCACTAACCACTGCGGCCCTTGGCCGCGCTATGAGGAGATAACAATGAAACTAAAAGAACGGATGGAGATTCCGAGGCATCAATCCCGAGAACTGGGAGCCAAGGAGCGCATTACCAATTTTGACGAGGTGGTGCAAGGTCTTGATCATGAGACGGCAATGCAAGAGGCCAATCGCTGCCTTACCTGCAAAAAGCCGGGCTGCATAGGGGGATGTCCCCTGCATAATAATATTCCCTCGTTTATTTCCTTGTTGCGAGACAACAAGATCGAGGAGGCATACTGGAAAATCCGCGAGACCAGTTCTCTGCCGGCGGTTTGCTCCCGGGTGTGTCCGCAGGAGTTTCAGTGTGAGGGATCATGCGTCCGGGGGAAAAAGGGTGATCCGGTGGCGATAGGATTGCTTGAGCGATATGTGGTGGACTGGATGGTGAAAAACAACCACGATCTATCTACTCCCTGCGCCCTCCCCAAAGATAAGCGGGTGGCGATCATAGGTTCGGGGCCGGCCGGGATGACCGCCGCCTTTCATCTTGCCCATTGGGGATATCCGTGCACCATTTTTGAGAGCCGGCCGGTGCTGGGGGGCATGCTCAGCGTCGGCATCCCTGCCTACCGGCTGCCGCGCGAGATTATCGCGGCGGAATTTCAGGCCTTAAAGGGATGTGGGGTTGAAATCGTCACGAACACCGTGATCGGGAGGGATAAGTCACTGGCAGATCTTAAGAAAGAGGGCTTTGCCGCTGTCTTTCTCTCGGTTGGCGCCCATGTAAGCCGCAAGCTTGGTATCGAAGGCGAGGATCTGGAAGGAGTGATGCACGGGGTGGATTATCTCCGCCGGGTGAACCTGGGAGAACAGGTGAACCTAGGACCGAAGGTGGTGGTGGTTGGGGGAGGAAATGTGGCCATCGATGTGGCCAGAACGGCATTACGCACCGGATCGAACCAGGTCTTTATCCTCTATCGCCGCAGCAAGGAGGAGATGCCCGCCTCCCGGGCCGAGATCCATCACCTTGAACAGGAAGGGGTACGGATAGAATTTTTAGCGACCCCGGTCAAGATTATAGGCCAAAAAGGTAGGCTCACCGGCGTTCTGTGTATCCGCATGCGCCTGGGGGAATGTGATTCCTCCGGCCGTTGCCGTCCGGTACCCGTTCCCGATTCCGATTTCATTATCGAGGCGGACGCCATTATCCCGGCCATCAGCCAAAACGTGGATTCGACCGTTATGGGAGACCTGAACTTGGCCTTGACCAAGTGGGGTTCCTTCCTGGTCGACCCGCTGACCCTGCAAAACGCCGAGGTCCCCTGGGTATTTGCCGGCGGTGATGCCGTATTGGGTCCTCAGACCGCGGCCAAGGCAGTAAGACAGGGGATGGTGGCGGCGGAGTCCATCCGCCGTTATCTGGAGGGCGAGGACTTAAAGGCCGGCCGGAAAGAGGCCGACGAAAAAAAATAGTAGCGGTTCAATGTCATTGACTTAACGAATGGGTTTGTAGCATGGATAAAATCCTTGTTTAAGGACACGAACCGCCTGGTGCGGACCCGCACGTCAGGTGGTGTGGTAAGGGCGGGAGAGAAACCCGCCCTTACCCGATTAGACTAAAAGCTCTTAAGTTTTGGGGGATCGTCCAACGGTAGGACAGCAGACTCTGGCTCTGCTTATTGGGGTTCGAATCCCTGTC
>CAZDYX010000010.1:14638-27229 GCA_964509775.1 uncultured Desulfobulbia bacterium
ATTTCCCTCATGGCCCACGTTCATTGCCCCATCAAGGACTGACAAAAAACGTCAGCCGCAGACCAAACCACTGACAAATATTGTCAACAGTCTTCCATCGGCCCCGTTTTCCGTTCCAACCGTGATTAGGCCTGTTGCGTCTATCACTTTTTTTTACGTGTAATCTTAAACTGTTACTGCTATACCCCGCTCGGCATTCCAAAGGCTGTTCACGATGGCCCGATACATGCATATAAGAAAAAGCAGTGACAAAAACCTACACCCCAACCCATACACCCCAACCCAAAGGAGGATCCTACCATGCTGAACCTACTGCACAACAAGAATTCTGAAAAAGGTTTTACCCTCATCGAGTTGATGATCGTCGTCGCGATCATCGGTATCCTGGCTGCGGTGGCCATTCCTGCTTACATGGACTACACGGTCAGGTCCAAGGTGTCAGAAGGCCCGAGCCTAGCTAGTCCTGCGATGTTGGCATTGGGTGTGGCTTGTAGCGACAGCACTTTGGCAGCCGCAACCGACAACACCGCTCTTGGTTTGATAACCCCGGTTTCGATTAAAGGCAAATATATAACCTCCGTCACCGTAGATGGCGCAAGCGCCACCGTAGGCAGAGTTAATATTCTATACAACGCCTCAATTACGCAGGTGAACGGGGGCACTGTTGTTTATCGTGGCTCTTGCATCGCCGGTAGAGGCATGATTTGGCATGTTTCCGCCCTCGACGTCACCACCTTCCCTGCCAAGTACCTGCCGAAACAATAAATTATCATTCAGGCCAGTTTGACAAAAAGGGGGCTTCCAGGCCCCTTTTTTGTTGGCAACCAAGCCATATTGCCTAACTTTTAAAATCGAAGCTCGCCGTTATCATCAAATACTAATGGAGCCATTGCCTTGACCAAGTCTGCCACTGTGCGAAGTTTGGTCCCCATATTCCTGCTGCTGCTTGCCTTGGCAACCGCTTTTTTGGTTTATCAGGGTGGACTATCCGGCACCTTTATATTTGATGACTTCCCCAACATTGTTGATAACCCACGTTTTGCAATTAAAGATCTCAAAACGAATTCGTTAATACAGGCCGCATGTTCCGGTCCCAGCGGACCTCTGCTGCGGCCTATCAGTATGGTGAGTTTTGCCGTTAATTATTATGCAACCGGGCTCGATCCTTTTTATTTCAAGATTACCAATCTTGTCATTCATCTCTTCAACGGTATCGGGATATTTTCGCTCACTTCCTTGCTAATGAGTTATTACCGCAAACGCTATCAATCCGAATTGCCCTTGGCACACGGTCAATGGATCAGTTTGGCGGTTGCCGCTGCCTGGCTTCTGCATCCCTTCAATTTAACCAGCGTGCTCTACATTGTGCAGCGAATGACCAGCTTATCCGCCTTCTTCAGCATCTGGGGTTTGACCTTTTTTGTTTGGGGAAGAATTCGCCTCTATGAGGGGAAAAGAGGCGTTGCTCTGGTAATGGCGAGCCTGTTGCTGTTCACACCATTAGCGGTTCTGAGCAAAGAGAACGGCGCCTTGCTGCCTTTACTTATACTGGTCCTCGAGATCACATTGTTCAAGTTACATGCAGAAAATTACACACTACGCCGGTTTCTGCTGGGGTTTTATGTTCTCACGGTGGCCCTTCCCTCTGCCGTTGCGCTAGCCTACACGGCCCTACACCCGGAATGGCTATTGACGGGATATAAGACCAGGGATTTCACGTTGCTTGAGCGTGTGATGACAGAAGCTCGGGTGCTGTGGTTTTATATCCGGCAGATCATCTTACCGAGCACTGCTCAGATGGCCATGTTCCATGACGATATCGCGATTTCGCGTGGTCTGTTACAGCCTGTCAGCACGATATTCTCTCTGGCGGGCATTCTGGGGCTGTTGGTGGTGGCGTTTGTCGTCAAAAAGAAAGCACCCATCGTCGCCTTCGGGCTGCTGTTTTTCTTCGCCGGACATGCGCTTGAATCAACGGTACTGCCACTCGAAATCGCGCACGAGCACCGCAACTACCTCCCCATGTACGGCATTGTGCTGATCATATTCTTCTATCTCCTGTATCCGCTAAAATTCTCGACAAGCCTGCGTTTCCGCCAAACCGTTGCCCTCCTGCTCATCAGCCTGTATGCGTTCAATACTTTTTCACGCGCAAACGCCTGGGCCAATCCCGTCAACCACAGGCAAATCGAGGTTGAGCATCACCCCAACTCGGCCAGAGCCAACGGGGAGATGGGAAGTATTCTTGGCAATCTCGTTACCAAGGACACTAACAACATGGAGGCGTACTACCTTTTGGCGCGCCACTATTTTGAAAAAGCGATCAAGATTGACGCCAACGATACCCTTGCATTATTTGGTCTGATCTTGTTAAACTCAACCAGAAACAAGCCGATAGAAACGTCTTGGCTGAACGAGCTTACGTACCGGCTGGAACACTCGCCGTTTGCCGTAAACAATTGCAACAATTTATACACCCTCGTCACCTATCTGATGGATGAGAAATGCAAACTTTCCAGAAACGAAATAGATGGGATATTTCAGGCCTCATTGCGTAACCCGACCTTGACGAGCTATACCAAGTCGGCGGTTCTGTCAACGTTTGGTTATTATCTGGTTAATGTGGCGCACGAAGAACTCGCCGCGCTTGAAGTTCTGTATCAAACAGTGGACACTGCTCCTCAGGAGCTCGGCTACCGCCTCTCTCTGGTCAACTACCTGATCGCATTGAAGCGTTTCGCCGAAGCAAAAGAGCAACTGGCAATATCGAAGCACATGGACAAGCTGCATGCCTACACGCAGGAAATCGAACTAACAAGCAAGTCATTGGCTGAGCAAATTAATAATGAAGCGGTGCACTAGATAGGACGTTTGCCAAGGGCCAAGGGACGGAGTTAGCTTAATAGTTTAACTCGTTTTCCTTGGCAAAACGTTCACCCCGCTGGATAGTCTACGGCACAGAGAGTCGGGTAATATTGAAATACAGGGCTAACTCCTTGCTGGCAAGGCCAAGCCGGAACTGCCCCAAAAAACAGAAACTAACACCCCTATGGTCCTCAACGAAAAGCTCAGCCGTGCGAGGTACTAGTATCGGCTGGGGCGCCTTGTTGGGCCGCATACGCAGACCAAGGCTTGATCTTCTTTAGCGATGGGCCAAGAGTGCGCTCTGCAACTTCCGTGTCGTGGGCAGCCTGAGCGCGCAACCAATAGCCGTTGGATAGACCAAAGAACCGACACAACCGTAAATCGGTATCAGCTGTAATCGAACGCTTACCTGCAACAATCTCACTGATACGCTGAGCGGGAACGCCAATTTCCTTGGCCAAACGGTACTGGCTAAGACCAATTGGTTTTAGAAACTCTTCCAAGAGGATCTCGCCGGGAGTAATAGGTTCGAGGTTGCTCATAATGGACTCTCCTCAGTGGTAATCGACGATTTCCACATTTTCTGCACCTGCATCCGTCCAACGAAAGCAGATACGCCACTGATCGCTGACACGAATGCTGTATTGACCGGAACGATCATCCTTTAGTGCTTCAAGGTGATTGCCCGGGGGCACCCTCAGATCATCAAGTCGACCGGCGATCTCGAGGCTGTCTGAGCTTACGCCGTGCAACCTCCATTCAGTGCCATCCTGCTTCGCCTAATGCGCCTTCTCGCTCAACTCGGTCCCTGTGCTTTTTTTATCTCGAATATCCGGAGGCAAGGACCTGTCTGCCGAATTCCTCCGCTGCTTTAAGTTGATCGGGGTGCCGGTTCATCGCCCCCAGTTCGTCAATTCCACGGACAAAAAATGCATCACTATAATGAATACCCATGGCATCAAAGCCGTATCGGACCGTGAGAATGGCCCCGTCAAACACCCTTTCACCCCTGGTCGCCGCAACCGAGACAAAAAACCCCTTTCGCCCCTGGTCATCCTGCCATTCTCCCTTCTCCCGCAACAGGCGTTTGCGACTCCATAGGGCCTGACACCGGTCAATAAAGGCCTTGGTCTGGGCGGTTACCCCATAAAAATAGATCGGCGAGGCCAGGATGATCCTCTTGGCGGTCCAGAGCGATTCATAAATATTGGTCATATCATCTTCAAGGACGCATTCTCCTGTCTGGTCGCAGCCGCCGCAATTAAGGCACGGTTGGATCCAGCGTTTGGACAACCGTATCATTTCAACCTGTCCGCCAGCCAGTTCCACGCCCTTACTCACGGCCTCAAGAAGCACCTCGGAATTACCACCGGGCCGCGGACTGCCAAGAATTATCAATATTTTCATCACGTCTTCTCCCTCGGAATATCCGGTTTGATCCCCCGGCCATAAAACAGGGTTTCATCCTGCAGCCGACGACCAAGATCTGCCGTGAGGAACCTGGGGGCACAGCGCCAAACCCAATTCCCCTTCTTGGTACTTGGGATGTTCATCCGGCAATCATTACCAAAGCCAAGTACATCCTGGAGCGGCACGATGGCCATCGCGGCAACGGATGCATAGGCCATCCGGATGAAATCCCAGTGGATCTGAGCTCCGTCACGGCTATTGGCATACCGCAAGGCCTGACGTTTACCTTGCTCCGGCACCTTGTCGCTCAAAAGCCAGCCTACCGTGGTATCGTTATCATGGGTCCCGGTATAAACGATGCAGCTCGGCCCGCGATAGTTATGGGGCAGGTGTGGGTTGTCGGCATCGGCATCAAAGGCAAACTGCAATACCTTCATGCCTGGGAACCCCATCTCATCCCGGAGTTCTTCCACCTCGGGCGTAATGACGCCCAGATCCTCGGCAATAATCGGCAGGTAATCCAATTCCTGAGAAAGGGTCTTAAATAGATGCAGCCCCGGCCCCTTTACCCAGCGGCCATTGATGGCGGTCTCTTCTTCGGCCGGTATCTCCCAAAAGGCCTCGAATCCCCGAAAATGGTCGATCCGGACAATGTCCACCGTACGCATTGTATGGCGTAACCGGGCAACCCACCAGGAATAGAGGGCAAGATTTTGATGCCCCTCGCCGTCAACCCACCGGTAAATCGGGGTTCCCCAGCGTTGTCCGGTGGTGCTGAAATAATCAGGCGGCACCCCTGACACATGGGTGGGCTGCAAGGATTTCCGGTCCAGCTTAAAGAGCTCCTGGTGGGCCCAGACATCAGCACTGTCCAGGGCCACATAGATCGGCATATCACCGACCAACACAATCCCCTTTTCTTTGGCCGCGGATCTAAATTTATCCCATTGGAAATAAAAACAGTATTGCACAAACTTATGGAACATTACCCTCTTTGCCAGCCTGCGGGCAACCGTTTTGAGGGCCTGCGGATCCCTCTGTGCCTCCGGTGCAGGCCAGTCGCGCCACGGTTTCTGGCCGTTTTCCTCCTTAAGACTCATAAAAAGAACATAGTCATCCAACCAATGCCTTTCTTCCTCACAAAATACATTAAAAACGGGAAAAGCCCTTCTCCTCTTCATAAATAGGGCAAAGGCCTGCTCAAGCAAGGCGGTTTTATAGGGAATAACCTTTGAAAATTCCACAAAGTATTCGGAAAAATCAGGTATGGGCGGCAGATATCCTGGGCGTAACAACCCCACATCCTTCAACCATTCCGGGCTGATCAACAGGGGATTGCCGGCGAAGACGGAACAACTCGTGTAGGGCGAATTGTCAAATGCCTCACTGGTCGGCCCAATGGGCAGAATTTGCCAGTATCGCTGCCCGGAGTTGTTCAGAAACCGAATAAAACGCAGGGCCGCGTTTCCAATATCTCCGATTCCATTTTCACTTGGCAATGAACTTAAATGTACCAGGATTCCACTCCCCCTTTTAAGTCTCATAGGCTCACCCATAACAAAAAGTACCAGTTGGAGAAATTTTATCGGCCTCGCAAAAAACTCCGCTGACCCCGACAGGGCTGGGAATGTAATCTTTTCGACTTTTTACAAGATCAGCAAATTTGTTTTTCTTGACCATTCTAAGCCGTTAGAATATAGAATGGTACATATCAGTGTCAAGGAGAGAGTATGTCCCCTCTAATAAGCTACACCCCTCCGCCAAGGATTAAAAAAAACTTTTTAAAAAAGAATGTAGTTGCTTTTATCAAACAAGAGTCATACTATTTATTGTTTAAATTTATCGAGGCAATTCGCCAGACAACTCACAAATAATGCTGAATAATCAGAAGGTTAGGGCTTGGTCACTCCTGGAAAGCCCGACCATAACCCCTTCATAAGCCAGTAACTGGTATACAATCTTGCATTCTTTGTTGGCCTCGCAAAAAGCCGCGTAGCCTTCGCGACAAGGTTGATAACTGCTTGATATTACAAGTCGACAATTTAAGCTTTTTGACTTTTTACGAGATCATCAAGTTTCCTGCCGCTATTTTTATCCACATCCATCAGGAGAAAATGGCCTGTGTTTGCAGAAATTAAATCAAAACTTTTGGAAGCTGGTAAAGATGATGGTTGCATCAGCTTTACCACCCTCAATGACCTTATCCCGGAAGAGATTAATGATCCCGACAAAATAGAGGAACTCTTTGACTTTCTTGGTGAAAACAATATTGAGATTGTAACCCAGGAGCAAGCCAGCCTGAAAAGGGACCATTCCGGAAAGGATTTGGAAGAATCGGATAACGACCGGGATGCCAAGGATGTAACCGTCGTTGATGAGATTTCCGTTCAGGCTATGCCCCTCCAGGAAGAGACCGTGGAGGTGGAGGAGACGACCACCACCTATTTGCGGGAAATGGGCCGTTTTGAGCTTCTTACCTCTGAAGAGGAGGAAAAGTACAGCAAGGCCATCAGGGAAGGATTTAACTCCATTATCAATACCCTTCGAAACGATGAATCCGAACTGCCGGAGATGAAGGTCATCAAAAGCCGGATTGACCTGTGGGAAAAACGGGATCCCACCTTAAAGCCCAAAAAACAGCATCTCAATTACCTCCAGAAAACTACCGGTACGATCCAGGAAAAATACCCGGCCAACGAACATCTTCTTAGTTTGCGGGAGCACGTGGATGCATGCGGTTCTTCTATTGAGGTGGCTAAAGACCACATGATCAGGGCAAATCTTCGCCTGGTGGTCAGCATTGCCAAGCGGTATATGCATCAGGGTCTGACCCTTGCCGATCTCATCCAGGAAGGAAACCTTGGTCTTATGCGGGCCGTATTCCGTTTTGATTACACCAAGGGAAATAAATTCAGCACCTATGCGAGCTGGTGGATTCGGCAGGCCATCACCAGGGCAATCCTTGACAAGACCAGGACGATCCGGCTTCCGGTGCACTTCCTTGAATTACGCAGCCAATTCTTCAAGGCCTTTTATTCCCTGTTAAAGGAAATGGGACGGGAACCGAATCCCATGGAAATATCGCAGAAGACCGGTCTGCCCATGGACAAAATCCTGGCCATCCTGGAGGCGTCGCGCGAACCCATCTCCCTTGAGACACCGGTGGGTGATGATGACAGCACCCTGGGAGACTTTCTGGAAAACCAGGAATCGGAATCCCCCTTTGAGTCGGTCAAAAATCATGAGCTTTCCGACCGGGTACGGGGGATTTTGGCAACCTTAAGCCCTCGGGAGGAAAAGATCATCCGTTTGCGGTTCGGGATCGGGGAGGATGCGGAGTACACCCTGGAAGAAATCGGCAAGCGCTTCAATGTCTCAAGGGAACGGATCAGGCAGATCGAAAAAAAGGCCTTAAATCGCCTCAGACACTCAAGCAGGCGAGAAAAGCTAAAATATTTTCTTGATTGACACGAAGGCCGATCCCTTAAGCCTTGCGGTTGCCGCATTTGCGGCCGGCATAGCAGGAATACGATACCATGAAAACGTATCTGGTGTCCTGCTGGTGAGCCTGGCCGCCGGTCTTGCCGGACTGGGCCTTTATCTTTATTGTACTTCCCGGCAAAAATATTCGTGGTTTGCCATAGTCCCATTCTTTTTTGTACTCGGGGCCTTCCACACCAAACCATTCCTTGCTTCACCCCAGAGTTCTGACCACATCTATAATCTTATCAGGACCCGGGAGGAAGTGGTGCTCTCGGGTCTGCTCTACACCTCCCCTGCCATTTCTCAGGAAGAAACACGCCTTTTGATAGCGGCGGAAGTTCTTCACCAAAGGGAAAAAGATATCCCAGTAAGCGGCATGGTCCAACTCACCTTGAAGGGACCGTTTCCTCAAGAGATCCTGCCCGGTGACCGGTTACGGCTTAAGGCGGTCCTTTCCCCGGTTTCTTCCTATAAAAACCCCGGCACCTTTGATTATCAGGCCTATCTTGCCTACGAGGGAATATGGATTTCCGGCTGGATCAACAACCCGCCAGACATCATCAAGGCCTGCGAACTCATCCCCCCCGGCCTTATTGAACAGACAACCTCTTTTCCCGAGCGGGTGCGCTTCAAGATTATAACCTTTCTGAACAATACGGTCACCGATCGCTTCCAGGGGCTTTACAAGGCCATCCTGGTAGGGGAACAGACCAATATCCCGGCGGATCTGCGAGAGAATTTCACCAAAACCGGATGCGTGCACATGCTCTCCATCTCCGGGATGCACATGGGCTTACTGGCCCTTTTTTTTATCGGCGTCATTGGCTGGCTTCTCAAGCGATCCACCTGGCTCATCCTCCACATCCCGGTATGGAAGGTGTCAAAGGCCCTAGCCCTCCTCCCCCTGACCGGCTATGCCTTCATCGCCGGACTCAGCACGCCGGTAATCCGATCTCTTTTGATGGTGGATGTTGTTATCCTCGCCACCCTTATAAACCGTGAGGGCCGACTCTTGACCAACATCGCCATGGCGGCCCTTGCAATCCTGGTGTGGCGGCCGACCAGCCTTTATACGGTCTCCTTCCAGCTTTCCTTTGCGGCCGTGCTCGCCATTGCCCTGCTTTATGAGTACCGATGGCTGCGCTTTGTTTTTTCCACCTCATCTCCCCTTCAGGCCAGATACAGGGATACCATCAAAAAATGGCTCTTCACCTCGCTTGCCGTCTCCCTGGCGGCAGGACTGGGCACCGCACCCCTTGTCCTGTACCACTTCAACCGGCTCTCGCTCATAAGCCCCCTTGCCAACCTGGTGGTGGAACCGTTCCTCTGTTTCTGGTCTCTCATTGTCGGACTCGTCGCCGTTTTGTTCATCCCCCTGGCCCCGGGACTTGCAAGCTCGCTCTTTTCCTTCGGAACCGGTGGTCTTTGGGTCGCAGACAAACTGACCGCCAGCATGGCCGCCCTGCCCTTCTCGTCGGTCTGGACGGTCACTCCCAGTCCCATTGAAATACTCCTCTTCTATGCCTTATTTGTTTATGGCCTCAGCAAACAATCGATTCGACTGGCCCTTCCCTGGATTACCGGGGCAATCCTGCTCCTGATCTTCCTGCCCCTCATCTCGATAATGGCGAGAAATATCAGGACCGACACCACGGTCACCTTCCTTGATGTCGGCCAGGGCAATGCCACGGTTATAGAGCTTCCGGCCGGACATATTGTTCTTATTGATGGCGGTGGCTTTCGAAGTGAAAGGTTCAATGTGGGCGAACAGGTCATCGCCCCCTTTCTCTGGCATAGGAGAATCACCAAGGTAGACGATATTATCATCACCCACCCCCATAGCGATCACTTCAACGGCCTCGACTTTATCACGGCCCGATTTGGCCCCGAACGGATTTGGATCAACAATGACGCAAACGTTGACCCTGGCTATCAGGAATTGCTTGATCAGGCCAAGGGTTCCGGTGCAAAGATTCTGGTCCCTGGGCCTGGAACCATGATATATGGAAAAAACGAGGTGCAGATAACCACCATTGGCAGGCTTGAGACATCCGACCCCCTCCCGAAGGGTCCACGACCATCCACCAACGATGCGAGTCTTGTCTTCCGGCTTTTGTGTGGAGATGTTTCCTTTCTCCTTCCCGGCGATATCGGAAATATGAGGGAAAAAGAGCTGCTGGCCGATGGCTGGGACCTGGGGGCAACGGTGCTTCTTGCCCCACATCATGGTGATGGACAGGCCAATGGAAAAATTTTCCTACAGGCGGTTGCGCCCCGTTACCTGGTTGTCTCCGCGTCCCGCTTCAATCGCTTCGGTTTCCCTGCCCCCGAGCTTTTAACCCTGGCCAAGGAGTATGGCATAGCCGTGTTTACCACGACCACTGACGGGGCCATAACATTTACCAGCGATGGCAAGGCATTGAGGGCCGAAGGGTTTTCCCGCTAGACAAGGGCCAGAATTCACTTTAAAAAGGTAATGTTAGGTGGATAGTCTGTAGGTGTTTAGGTGGATAGGGGGGCATTGATTTGTTCTTTGCGCAGTCCTAACAGACTACAGTCTAACTAACCTGAGTAGTTACAAAAAACCCCTACAGATTATGATTGTGGGATAAGGGCAAATAGTTTAAGAAGGGACGATTTCAGACACATTACGAAAAAAATATAAGGAGTGATGCATGTTTCCCAAAAAACCAAAAAGCCAAACCGAACTTGACGAGCTCGCCATAAACACCATCCGCTTCCTTGCCGTGGATGCCGTGCAAAAGGCCAATTCCGGTCACCCCGGCATGCCGATGGGCATGGCGGCAGCCGCCTATGCCCTCTGGACCCGAATCCTGCGACATAACCCCAAAAACCCGAACTGGCCCAATCGGGATCGCTTTGTTCTCTCTGCCGGCCACGGCTCCATGCTCATCTATGCCCTTTTACATCTCAGCGGATATGATCTGTCGCTCGATGATATCAAAAACTTCCGGCAGTGGGGCAGTAAAACGCCGGGACACCCGGAATACGGCCATACCCCCGGCCTTGAAACCACCTCCGGCCCCCTGGGCCAAGGGATCGCCATTGCAGTGGGCATGGCCATTGGACAACGTTATTTGAACGGCATCCTGGACTATGAGGATAACCCTCTCCTCGATTACCGTATCTTCGGTATTGCCGGTGACGGCGACCTCATGGAGGGGGTGGCGGCTGAGGCCGTATCACTCGCTGGTCATCTGGGACTGGGATCGCTGGTCTTTCTCTACGACAACAACTCCATCACCATTGAGGGTAACACGGAACTTGCCTTTACCGAGGATGTTGCGGGGCGCTTTGCCGCCTGCCGCTGGCATGTCGAACAGGTCGAGAACGGTAACGATGTTGAGGCGGTGACCGCGGCTATCAAGACATCATGCCAAGAAAAGACCCGGCCCTCTCTTATCATGGTGCGGACCCATATCGGCTACGGCAGCCCGAATAAGATGGACCGGGCCAGTGCCCATGGTTCTCCCTTGGGAGAAAAAGAGGTTCTCCTCACCAAGAAAAATCTCAGTTGGCCCGTTGAACCGCTGTTTTATATACCCGAGCAGGTCCATGCCCTTTCTAAAGAGGCGATCGAGAAAGGAAAGGTCTGGGAAGGGCAATGGCAGGATCGTCTTCTTGCCTGGCAAGAGCAGAATCCGGAGAAATCCCGGCTTTGGGACCGGCTGATCAATGGCAGACTGCCCAAAGGCTGGGAGAAGAACCTCCCAGCCTTTGACGGGGTGGAAAAAATTGCCACCCGGGTGGCCTCCGGCAAGGTGATCAATGCACTTGCCGAGGTCCTGCCGGAACTGGTGGGTGGCTCGGCTGATCTGGCGCCATCAAATAATACCACCATCAAAGGGGCCGATGATTTTTCCCTAGCAAGGGCAGGCCGCACCCTTCATTTCGGGGTGCGAGAACATGGTATGGCAGCGGCCTTAAACGGCATGGCATTAAGCGACATGTTGATTCCCTACGGCGGCACCTTTCTGGTGTTTTCCGACTATATGAAGGCCGCCATGCGGCTTTCGAGTCTCATGGGAAAACGCGTGATCCATGTCCTGACCCACGATTCCATCGGCCTGGGCGAGGATGGACCCACCCATCAGCCCATTGAGCAAATTGCGGCCCTGCGGGCCACCCCCAATACCCTGGTCATCCGGCCGGCAGACGCCCTTGAAACCGCGGCGGCCTGGAAGATCGCCATCGAGCATCGCACCGGACCGGTGGCCCTTATCCTGAGCCGCCAGGATCTGCCGGTGTTGCATACCTATTCCGTGGCCGGGGGGGTAGAAAAGGGGGGCTATATCCTTTCCGAGGCCAGGGGAGGATCCCCTAAACTTATCCTTATCGCTACCGGCTCTGAGGTCTCCCTGGCCCTCGCGGCGCAACAAAGGCTAGAGGAGGAGAACATCGCGGCCCGAGTGGTATCCCTGCCCTCCTGGGAATTGTTTGAACTTCAACCCAAAAGCTATAAAGATCAGGTCCTGCCGCCCGACATCAGGGCGAGGCTTGCCATCGAGGCCCTTGCCACCTTTGGCTGGGAACGATATGTGGGGTTAGACGGGGAGATAATCGGCATGACCTCTTTCGGGGCCTCGGCTCCTGGGCCGCTGCTGATGGAAAAATTCGGTTTCTCGGTCGACAACGTGGTTTCACGGGGCAAGAGGCTTCTTAACAGATTGGGATAATGTTCACGCAGAGACGCGGAGAGGTCCGTTTACGGTTGGGTGCAATACAAAAAAGTGAACCATTTACACCAAACCGTTTATCCACTTAACATGCTGATTTAATGTCGAATATCGAACAGGGAATGTCGAATTATGA
>CAZDYX010000011.1:0-10070 GCA_964509775.1 uncultured Desulfobulbia bacterium
AGACCTCACTCACAGTGAAACTGAAAAACGCTATTTCTGTTTCGGCGAGGTCGAGCGCGGCATTCTCACCGCCCGGTTTACCTATCGTGGCGGTGTAATTCGCATATTTGGCGCCGGTTACTGGCGAAAGGGCAAGGCAATTTATGAGCACGAAAATCAAATACACCGATGAGCCCATTGAGGCCAAGGTCATTCAAGACTTTCTCCCTCCACCCGAAGAACTTGCATTCCGGGAGGAAGGGGTGAAGGTTACCATTGCTCTCAGCAAAAAGAGCATCGAGTTCTTCAAATCTGAGGCAACAAAACACCATACTCAGTATCAGCGCATGATCCGCAGGCTCATTGATACCTACGTGGATGCCTACGACAAACCATAGGACCGGGTCTTGCCAGCGTTCAAACATTTCTTACCGCCCTCTTCTGCTCACCCAGCTCTGAAACGAATCCATATAGGTGTAGACCACCGGCGTGATGTAGAGGGTAAGAAGCTGCGACACCACCAGCCCGCCGACCACGGCCAGACCGAGGGGCCGCCGGGACTCGGCCCCGGCGCCAAGCCCCAAGGCAATGGGCAGGGTGGCCCATGAGCGCTGCCATGGTGGTCATCATGATGGGACGGAAACGGACGATGCAGCCCTGATAAATGGCCTCAAGCGGCGTTTTGTCTTCCTTGTACGATGGCATCCCTGGAACGGCACCGGGGCCACTTTTACAACTGGTATGACACGCAATCTCTGGCCCCGCTGTCACCTCGCTACATTTCAACGGTGGATAGCGGCAATCTCGCCGCGCATCTGCTGACCTTGCGGCCGGGTCTGCTCGCCCTTGTCGATCACAAGATCCTTAAAACGCGGTTGTTTGAGGGCTTACGCGACACACTCGGGATTCTCCTTGATGCTGCGGGAGGAGCAGCCAAGGCCCGCATCGCTCAACTTCAGAAGGAGCTGGAGACAGCACTCTCGGCGAGGCCAACTGAACTTACGGCAGCGCGGCTGTGCCTGGAGCGATTGGCGACGACCGCTGAGAGATGATAAGGATGATAGATGATAGATGATAGATGATAAGAAATTGCTTTCGGGAAGGCCGAGGTCAGATAAGGAAAAATACGCATTAAGAACGTCGGCTCCCGATCAAAACAGGATGAGATGATAGATGATAAGCTTTCATAGTGGTCGTCGAGCAGATGCCACAAAGGCGAGTCCTTGGGATTTCGCGGATGATAAACGTCCGCGTGTTCTATCCATCGTTGATCTTCCCCCATGCACTGAGGATAAGGCATATTTCATGCCTAAAAACTCTACGGGCTTCGCCCATGTCGCTACCCTGTTTGCAGGCATACACCAGCATGTGGTGAAGCTCTTTCCGGAACACCAGATGATCCACATTTGCCTCCCCGGTACTAACGGGTCATCTTCGTTGATTGTTATAGGACACCCAAGGTTCTGCGTTGCTCACTTAGACAAAAAAATTGCGTATGCCATTAAAGAATTTTATGTTAAGGAAACCAAATTGGCAGTCAGAAAAGCCTTGAAGCAAGCCGCTTATTGGGGCGTCTACTCCCATAGTCGGATTGGAAGTCTCTGACGGTGCAAGGGCGGGGGCTGACCGGCTATAAAAAAGACTCAACGAGCGCCGCGGCCATTGGCTTCGACGGGAAGGACCATCGACTGTCGGGGTACGATAGCGCGAATGCGGCTGATTCGGTCTTCGATAAACAACCACAACCTTGCGAGACGACATCGGCTTCGGGCGTCGCCACCGCAAGTGCTGCGCTCTTTAAAGACAGAACCCCTGGCTTGACGGGAACTGATCCGGCGACACTTACAGGATATAGGCTTCGAGTCGATTTTAGAGGCGACATCGCGAGCCCGTGGCTCCTCGCCCAACCAAAAAATCAACCCGGCAAGCGGGTTATTTTGGCGTTCGGTGCAGACAAGGAACCATAAGATCGTAAGGCTGCGAAGCAGCAAGGCGAATAGCCGAGAGGAAATCGATTGAACAACCTCATAAAATCATATCTCGATGGCACCCGGGAGTTCTCAGCCATGCTCGCGGAGCGAACCCCGGCGGAAGTGGCGTACGACAACGATGTCTTGGCCGGTCTCCGCAAGGGGCTTCCAATCCGAGAGGCCCTTGAACTCGCGTCCGAGAAGCACCAAGAAGAGGTTCTGAAGGTAGACGACACGACTATCGGGGATATCAAGGACCACTATGAGTATTTGAGGAACCACGAGGACATCTTGGCCAAACTCCGTGGCGGTTCCCAGAAGGCAGCAAAGAGGCACCGAACCCGCGCGTGAAGGCGGACGGCACAAATAGAGCGAAAAATTAGGGAATACTCCATTGAAACCGGACGAGAGTTTTCCATATGTTGCAGCGTGGATCCTTCGTCAAGGATGGATCGAAATCGGTTCAAACGAATCAGACAACTCGATGGCAAGGGCACTCGATGACGGCGGCACGGTTTTTGTCGGAGGTGGCTCAAGAACCATAAGATCATTGGAGGATGCACTGAGAGCGTTGGAGAAAGGCATTAAGGAATGGTGCGAGGAGAACGGTGTAGATCTTATGGAAGAGGCGTAGGTCGAATAAGTGCCGAACAATCAATAAAAGACCCCCAGATAATAAAGAATATAGGTGGCAACGCCTATTGCCCCCAGGGCGACTGGCAAAATAGAGAAAAAACGGGCGGTTGATCCTGGACCGGACAGGGCGGCCTGGTTTTTACCTTTGACATTCATAGGGCTTCCTTCTAAGCTACCTTTAATCATGGAGCGAAGCGATCGCTGTTTGGTCATTATATCCTGTTTCGATGAGCCGCCTCCTTCTCAGTTCCGGCGCAAACATGTATGCCCGGATGATCACCGGTATGCCGTTAAGGGACAGCACCAGCGGTTTCAAGTCCCTCCACAGATCAGTTCTTGAAAACATCGATTTTTCCCGCATCACCTCGGAAGGCTATGCCTTCCAGATCGAGATCAATTTTCTTTGTTGGAAAAAGGGCTTCAAACTCTGCGAGATACCGATTTTCAGTATTGACCGGCGGGCAGGAAAAAGCAAGATAAGCCGGCGGATCATCGTCGAGGCCATGTGGGTGGTATGGAAATTACGCCTGCAGGTGATGTTTTGTAGCGTATAAAAGGAATGTTATCCCATGTCGGAAAAGACGATCAACGCGAGCGTCACGGTTCTCCTGCCGGCCTATAATGAGGAGGCAAGCATCGGGGACACGGTCCGGTCCATAAAAGAACGCTACCCGGATTTCGAGGTCCTGGTCATTAACGACGGCTCCACGGACCGAACCATGGAAAAAGCCATGGAGGCGGACGCCCATGTCTGGCCCCATCCATATAACATCGGCAATGGCGCGGCCGTGAAAACAGGCCTGCGTTGCGCCGCAGGAGAATGGGTTGTCATGATGGATGCCGATGGCCAGCATGACCCGGCCGACATCGAAAGATTACTTTCCTTCAAGGACCAATACGACATGGTTGTCGGTGCCCGGAGCCGGGGATCAAAGACCTCTCTGCACCGAAATCTTGCCAACCGGGCGTATAATGTCTTTGCCTCCTATGTGACCAAGTTCAGGGTCGAGGACCTCACCTCCGGATTCAGACTGGTGCGAAAAAGCACGGCCAAGAATTTTATCTATCTTTTGCCCAACACCTTCTCCTATCCCTCCACCTTGACCCTCGCGTACCTGCGGAGTGGCCGGAGCGTCAAATATGTGCCCATCCAGGTCAAGAAACGGCAGGGAAAGAGTAAGATCAAGCTCGCGCGGGACGGTATTCGATTCTTTCTTATTATCACCCGAATCGCCACCCTGTATTCGCCCTTACGGGTGTTTTTGCCCACCAGCTTCGGTTTTTTCCTGGGCGGCCTTGTTTACTATTTCTATACCTTCATGACCACGCACCGCTTCACCAACATGTCGGCACTGCTCCTCTCAATCTCCGTAATCATCTTCATGATGGGCCTTATCTCCGAGCAGATCTCCCAGATGCGCTTTGATCGCGTCGAGTAATAAAAAATTCTGGTCGCCACTGGCCTTTTCCTTTTTTGGAGCACCGGATACGGCGTCCCGGAAAAAGGAAAAAACTTTGCCCTTGCCTTTAAGCAGGATAGAGTTATAAATATGAGTATAGGAGGTAGTTTTGATGAAATGGCTAAGTCTGTGTAACTATTCAGCTAGAGATGAAATAAAGGAATAAAGGAGGATATTCTGTGACGGTTACCGATTTTTTTATCGGGATCATAGCGGCGGGCATTGTCACGATCGCGTTTTTTTTGGTCCCGGCCCTCATTCAAATCTGTAAAACGGCAAGAAAGGCGGAGATATCACTAGAGGCGATGAACAAAGATCTGCAGCCGTTACTTTCCTCCCCTGAGCGAGCTGGCTGACCTCTTCTAAAGTTAGCGGATTCCCTTCGATTGCCGTGGAGGCGTGCGCTGCCCTTATCAGCGCGACTTTCCTCCCTTGCGGAGACCAGCAATGAATTGCAGAATCTGGCCAGGGTGGGTCAAGAGCAGATTAAAAAGACCGAAAAGGTCATTGCCAATATTAACAGCGCCAGTATGCGCATGAAGAACACCGGAGATGTATTATGGGGGTTACTTGTACCCTTGCTCGTAAAAACAGGCGGGATTTCCGCCGGAATCAGGGCCTTTACCCGCGCCCTTGCTAGGGACGGGGGGAAGGACTGTAAACAAAAGGAGAATATACCATGAAAAGAGATGATTGTTCAGATGCAGTGACCGGTGTTGTCGCTTTTTTGGCCGGCACCGTGGTTGGAGTGGGCCTCGGAATACTTTTTGCGCCGCGCCCGGGCCGCGAAACCAGAGAAAAAATAGTCCGTTATGGAGAAGAGCTGCAGGAAAAGGCCTGTGAGGTCGGGGATGACCTCAAGGAACGGGGCTGTTCTCTCATTGGGGTCGGCAAGGCAATGATCGAGAGGGGTAAAAAAAAGGTGGAATTGGGCCGTCAATTCCTCGATGAGCAAAAAAAGGTTCTCGCCACCGCCATTGAGGCCGGCCGGGATGCGATGAAAAAGGAGCAGGAGGTCCTGGCCGCTACCCTTCAGGATGAAGAGGAGTGATCGGTTTTCCCTCCACCCCAATTCAATTTACTGCGCAGTATTTCAAAGTAGTTCTTGAACGGTGAACCGATAATCCGCAAGGGCCTATCCGAGGCCGCCACCTCAAGGCGGTCGTCAGGGTCCATGGGCCATGCGGGTTGACCATCAATGATGACCTGGACATCATTGGCCGGTCCCACCATCCTGGTTACCAGCCTTGCCCGTGACGGCAGAAGCACGGACCGGCTTTCCAGCATAAACGGGCACATGGGCGTGCCCAGGATTGCATTGCATTCGGGGTGGACAATCGGGCCTCCTGCCGAAAGATTGTAGGCCGTGGAACCGGTGGGGGTGGAAAAGATAAGGCCATCTGCCCGGTAGGTGGTGATATATTCCTCATCCGCCCAGGTGGTAAGTCGAATTAATCGGTCAACATGGGCCTTGCCGATGGTTACCTCGTTTAAGGCGCAACGCCATTCCGTGCTTCGGCCCGGACCATACAGGCGAGCCTTGAGCATCATCCGGTCCTTGATCCGGACCTGGCCGTCAAGTATTATTTCGAGCGCCTTGTAGAGTTCCCCTGCATGTATCTCGGTCAAAAATCCTAACCCGCCAAGATTAACGCCCACCACCGGGATGTCAAATTCGCTTGCCTGGTCGGCGACATGGAGAAGGGTCCCATCGCCGCCTAGAATCACCAGCAGATCAAGCCCCGGGGCAATGTGGTCAATGGCTGCTGCAATGCCGCGGGCCTGAAACCAGCGGATGAGTTCCCCTGCAATGACCGGCGGATGGGTGGAGCCTTTTTTTAGGATGATGCCAACGGTTTTGATCTTCATGTATTGTTCCGTGATTATAGTCGAGCCATGGAGGATGGTCAACCCTGCAGACCTGTGGATATTATTGCAAACCATATCGGCATTGTGATAACCTGGCAGAACAATAGGCAATCATAAAGGAAACAGGGAGAGAGGCCGGAATGAAAAAATTGGTTATTTCCACTGGTGGTGGCGACGCACCGGGTTTAAATGCGGTTATTTATGCCGTGGTTAAGGCCGCTCAGTTTCGGGGGTGGGAGGTTTACGGCAGCCGGTGCGGGTATCTTGGCCTCTTAAACCTTGACGAACTTGTGCGGCTAAGCCCGGAGAAGGTGGATAACATTACCTCTACCGGCGGGACCATCCTCGGTTCAACCAATAAAGGCAATCCCTTTGCCATGCCGGTCCAAAATCTTGCCGGGGAGTGGCAGATCCGGGATGTTTCCCAACGGGTCCTGGACAACTTTAACCGCATGGGCTTCTATTGCCATATCGCCGTTGGCGGCGACGGCAGTCTTGCCATTGCCCACTCCTTTGCCGAAAAGGGTATGCCGGTGGTGGGAGTGCCCAAGACCATTGACAATGACCTTCAGGCCACGGTGCAAACCTTTGGTTTTGATACCGCAATCAGCACTGCCACGGATGCCTTGGACAAACTTCATTCCACGGCCAAATCCCATGACCGGGTCATGGTGGTTGAGGTCATGGGCCGGGAATCCGGCTGGATCGCCCTTAATTCCGGTATTGCCGGCGGGGCGGATGTTATCCTGATTCCGGAGGTTCCATTTGATCTCCAGAAGGTCTGTGCAAAGATTAACGACAATGAACTTCACGACAAGCATTACGCCATCGTGGTCGTGGCCGAGGGCGCGCGTCCCAAGGATGGTCTGATTCTGCATAAGGGAAAGGGTGAGATCGGTCGGGAAGAGATGGTCCTGGGCGGCATGGGGGAATGGGTGGCAAATCAGATCCACCATCTCATCCAGAAGGATACCCGCTCCATGGTTCTGGGCCATTTGCAGCGGGGCGGTAGTCCGACCACATTTGATCGCCTGCTCGCCCTTCGTTTCGGAGCTGCTGCGGTAAGACTCGCGGAGGCCGGAAAATTCGATCACATGGTGACCCTCGTCTCACCCGGCATGGGTTTTGTCTCCTTGGAAGAGGCTATCAAGGGACGAAAAAAAGTGGACTTGAACAACGACAAGGTCATGACCGCCCGGGAGATTGGCATATGTTTCGGTGATTAAATGAGCCTTCGTCGGAATCCTTTGCGGAAACGCTGTTAGAGTTTATGGGAGGGCCAACTCGCCCCAAGAGAGATTTGTCTTGACAACAACCATCCTCAACATATATTTTACGCCTGTTTGGCCGAGATAGCTCAGCAGGTAGAGCACCGGACTGAAAATCCGGGTGTCCCTGGTTCAACTCCTGGTCTCGGCACCAATAAAATCAAGGACTTAGCCTTCTACAAGGTTAAGTCCTTTTTCTTTTGTGTGATACCCTGGGTGAGACTTTCGTCTTGCCTCTTCAAAAGCCATCATGGCCTGCCTTTCCGTATCTCCCAGGAATGAAGATAGATCTCGGCGTGGTGCGGTTTTCGTGACCCAGGATCCTTTACTCTCATTGACACTCACATCCCAGATGAGAGAATGCTCGCTGACGTGGGCATTGGATACCTTTCTCTGCCAGAACTGGTACATATATGATTGAAAAAAAGTGGATATTCAATAGAATAGACGAATGTGACCTTGGGGGATGGAAGCCGTCACAGTTATAGCTCGGATGAAGTTATGAAGGTATTCAAGGTGGCGTGATGGGGTTCCGAATCGCCAACACCTTTACCGACAGCTTGGCCAAACTGACCGGCCAGTCCGGGCATGACGAGACACCATGAATAACGAAATCATTTCTTACGCCACGCCCGAGGGTAACAAGAAGGTCGAGGTCCTTTTTCAGGATGAGGATTTCTGGCTTTTGCAAAAACGTATGGCGGAATTGTTTGGCGTAGAAGTAAACACGGTTAACTACCACCTGAAAGAATTTTTCAATAGCGGTGAGTTGGTGGAAAATTCAGTTATTCGAAAAATTCGAACAACTGCCGCCGACGATAAATACTACCGGACTTCCTTCTGTGAGCCATTACTTTCTGGTGATCGTATTGCCGTTACCGCTGAAGCCTTGATGCGGTAACGCTACACTGCTTATGTGGTTCGGGATGTTGACTATTTGCTTAAGACATGGCATCCATCGACCAGGCCGTCGCTTATTAACCCCGATACCATCCCGGAGTGGTATGGCCTCCATATCGTGCGCACTGAAGAAGGAACAGCATCCGACAATCAAGGAATCGTGGAATTCAAGGCCACCTCCCTTTCACAGAAGTAAATCTGGCGACTTCATGAAGTCGGCCGTTTTGTGAAAGAAGACGGCCAATGGCTCTATACGGTATTTCTTATTGCCTCCAGCCTTTTACCCTTGATCTTCCGTGGGTAAAAAAGGCGGCCTTACTTGTCGATGGCCAGGATATCCCGTTGTGCTGCCCTTGGGTTGGTAAGCGGTGAGGTCCAGCGTGAGGGGGTCAAATGTAACCTTGCCTGCGAGGTGATATCGAGGGATACCATTACTTCAGGCCCACAGTCGCGGTGGCACCAAAGGATTGGCCCCTCGTCTTATCTGCCAAGGAGATTTGTGGCAGGATAGAGGTCGAACGCCGATCGCACTGCTCGGCCAATATTTTGGTGGGCAACAAAGAGAACCCCAAAAGAATTGCCTTCGCCCACTACGACAGCATCGGCAGAGGCGCTATCGACAACGCCTCGGGCGTTGCGGTTATGCTTGCGGCGTTCGTCGGCGAGCAAGAGTTCTTGCGAGAAAATCTCTTTGTATTCTCTGGATGCGAGGTGCTTTCTTTTGATGACCCGGATTATTGGGGGTATGGTTATAGGATGTTCGAGAATTAGTATGACGCGCTTATACGTGCGGCCGAAAAGATTGTCGTGGTCGATTGCCTGGGCTACAGCCCGACCGGGCTCATTGACACAGACGAGATCCGGCAGCTCGCTTTTCCCATCAAAAACCTTGATCTTTGGGAAGATAAAATCAAAGTCCTCATCGGTGACTTCCAAACCTTGATGAGCGTACTCCACAGTGATCTCGACGACGGCCGGATGATAGAACCGCGATTTCTCACTGAGGCCAAGAACATTCTTGTTGAGTTTCTTGCCCGATAATGCCGTCGAGTGACGGCCCGAAACAATCTTGATGACCTCGTAAAAAGTCGAAAAGCACAAATTGCCGACTTGTAATATCAAGGAATTATTACCATCCGAGCCTTTTTTCGTGTTGGCTCTGGGGGAAATGTCCAAATCGATGGCGGCCTTATCGACCTTTAGATTGAGCATATTGAGCCTGACCATGTTTTTGGGTTGATCCTGACAGAACTCCCATATGATGCCCACCCACCGCCCCGGATGGAGATGAATACTGATGCGGCCGGGGGACTTGGTAGCCCTTTTGGTTCCAATGTTGAACCGGTACATAAATCTTTGGAGTGAGCAAAACCAGGCGCAGATATTGGGAATACTGTTGGGAATGATTTTTCAGACAACAAAAAAGGGTTAGCCAAAACTGGCTAACCCTTTGATTTTACTGGCGGGGCCGACGAGACTCGAACTCGCGACCTCCGGCGTGACAGGCCGGCGTTCTAACCGACTGAACTACAACCCCGAAATACTGACACCTTTGGTGGGCGGAACAGGGCTCGAACCTGTGACCCCCGGCTTGTAAGGCCGATGCTCTACCAACTGAGCTATCCGCCCTTCTTACTTGAGAAGAGAAGACGTTTTTTTAACAGGCTAGCAACCGATAGTCAAGAGAAAAGGTTATCCCCCGGGAAAAAGCCTTTTGAGGACTCAGTATGTAAACTCTTTTTGATCTTGGACGAAATCTCGCGCAGGTCGGGTTCGTTCTCCTTGGGAATTAAAACCTGGTCCACATTTCCCCGTCGGGCAGCGAGAAGTTTTTCCACCAGTCCGCCAATGGGAAGTATCCTGCCCCGTAAGGTAATCTCACCGGTCATGGCAAGATTCCGGCGGATGGGTTTTTTGAGCAGGGCCGAGGCAATAGAGGTAGCCATCGTTATCCCGGCGGATGGACCATCTTTCGGGATCGCGCCTTC
>CAZDYX010000011.1:10080-24550 GCA_964509775.1 uncultured Desulfobulbia bacterium
ATGAATATCAATTTTCTGATAAAAATCAGGAGAAAGGCCAAAGGCCAAGGCCCGCGAACGGACATAGCTTAAGGCGGCCTGGGCAGATTCCTGCATCACATCGCCGAGTTTACCGGTAATGGTGAGTTTTCCCTTGCCGGGCATCAATATAGTCTCTATCTGAAGGAGTTCCCCCCCGACCTCGGTCCAGGCAAGACCGGTGCTAAGCCCTATTTCATCCCTTTCTTCCGTCATGCCCACACGATACTTGGGAATCCCCAGATACTTGATAGTGGACTGTGAGGACACGCGGAATATTCCCTGGGTCTTCTTTTTTTGCCGTTCACGCGCGATCTTTCTGCAGATGGATGCGATGGCCCGTTCCAAATTTCTTACCCCTGCCTCCCTGGTATATCGTCTGATGATCTCCATAATGCCATTCTCGGAAAAAATGATCGACCCTTTTTCAAAACCGTTGGCATCAAGCTGTTTGGGGACGAGGAACTCCTTGGCAATATTGAGTTTATCCTCTTCAGTATAGCCGGAGAGCTTTATTACCTCCATCCGATCCAGGAGGGGAGGCGGAATCGCGTGGAGGTTGTTTGCGGTGGTGATGAAAAAGACATCGGAAAGGTCATAATCGAGATCAAGGTAATGATCATTAAAGGCATAATTCTGTTCCGGATCGAGGACCTCAAGCAGGGCCGCAGAAGGATCACCACGGAAATCCATGCTCATCTTGTCCACCTCGTCCAGGCAGAAAACCGGGTTATTCACCTTTACCTTCTGGAGCGACTGGATAATCTTTCCGGGCAGGGCGCCAATATAGGTCCGCCGATGTCCCCGGATCTCTGCCTCATCACGTACTCCACCAAGTGAAAGCCGGACGAATTTTCTGTCCATGGCCCTGGCAATAGATTTGGAAAGGGAGGTCTTGCCCACGCCGGGCGGTCCCACCAGACACAAGATAGGACCCTTTATCTTTTTCACCTGGGCCTGGACCGCTAGATATTCCAAGAGTCGCTCCTTGGGTTTGGCAAGGCCGAAATGGTCCTCTTCTAGAATCGTCTCTGCCGTGGTAATATCGATTTTGTCCTTGGTTTTTTCAAACCACGGTAAGGAAATGATCAAGTCGATATAATTGCGGATCACCGTGGCCTCGGCCGACATGGGCTGCATGAGTTTCAGTTTTTTAAACTCCTGCTTGACCTTGGCCGCTGCTGCCTTAGGCAGTCGTTTTTTCTTGATGCTCCGTTCGAGATCGGCCAGGTCGGCGCTTGGGTCATCCTTTCCGATCTCTTTCTGAATGGCGCGCATCTGCTCCGTCAGATAATAGTCCCGCTGGGTCTTTTCCATTTTGTTTTTTACCCGGGAGCGGATCTGATTTTCGAGCTTTGCAATCTCGATTTCAGAACGGATATACCCAAGCACCAATTCCAATCGGTTGGTCAAGTAGGCTGCCTCGAGTATCTCCTGTTTGTCCTGTGTTCTTCGCGGCAGATGGGCTGCCACCACATCAACAAACTGTACGGGATTTCCAATACCGGCAAGGGAGATTATGACCTCTCTGGAGATCTTGTTATTCACCTTGGAATATTCTTCAAAAGAGGCCTTTATCTCTCGGACATAGGCCTCTATCTCTAAACTTGGGCCAATAATATCGGGAATTGTCTCCACCTCGACGAGGAAAAAACTCTCATTGGGCAGAAAATGGGTGATCTTTGCCCTCTGTTTTCCCTCTACCAGCACCTTGATGGTACTGTCCGGCAGCCTAAGCAACTGGAGAATGGTGCCGATAGTGCCCACGGTATAGATCCCCTCCATGGGAGGATCGTCAATGGCTGCATCCCGTTGGCTGGCAAGGAAGATAGCCTTTTTAAAGGCCATGGCATTTTCCAGGGCCCTGATCGATTTTTCCCGGCCCACTACCAGGGGTGCCACCATATGGGGGAAAAGGACAATATCCCGCAATGGCATCATGGGATAGGTGCGTCGTTGCGGTGTGGTAGTCATCATAATGTTTCTCTCTTTGGATGGTCTGTAGGTGTTTAGTCTGTTAGTCTGTTAGTCTGTAGGTATTTTTGATGACCTGTCTCTGTCCTCTGCTCACGCAATCTTCCTCTGCTCATTATCATAGAGGATAATAGGGTATTCGCCATTGGTTATCACCTCTTCGCTGATGATACACTCCTGGACCCCGATGGTTGAGGGGAGCTCGAACATCACATCAAGCATGGCATATTCCATAATCGCCCGAAGCCCCCGGGCCCCGGATTTTCTTTTTAATGCCTCCCTGGCAATAGCAACCATGGCCCCTTCTGTAAACCTTAGATTGATATTATCATATGCAAAAAGTTTTTGATACTGTTTGGTGAGGGCATTCCTAGGTTCCTTTAAAATCTTAATCAGGTCATGCTCATCAAGCTCATTTAAGGTGGCGATCACCGGCAACCGGCCAACCATTTCCGGAATCAGACCGAAGCGGAGAAGATCCTCGGGTTTCACTGCGGCGAGTATCTCTCCCATCTTCCTTCTGCTCTTGCACTCCACCCGGGCGCCAAAGCCCATGGAGTTCATCTCCATTCTATTCTGGATCACCCTTTCCAGGCCAACAAACCCCCCTCCGCAGATAAAGAGAATATTGGTGGTGTCGAGTCGAATAAATTCCTGTTGCGGATGCTTCCTGCCGCCCTTGGGTGGGACATTGGCCAGCGTACCCTCGATGATGTTAAGGAGTGCCTGTTGTACCCCTTCGCCTGAGACGTCCCTGGTAATGGAGGGGCTGTCGGATTTTCTGGCGATTTTGTCTATTTCATCTATATATACAATTCCCCGCGATGCCTTCTGGATATCGTAATCAGCGGCCTGCAGCAAACTGACCAGGATGTTTTCCACATCCTCTCCCACATATCCGGCCTCGGTCAAGGTCGTGGCATCGGCAATGGCGAAGGGGACGTTCAGAATTTTTGCGAGTGTCTGGGCCATGAGGGTCTTACCGCTTCCGGTAGGACCGATCATGATGATATTGCTCTTCTGGACCTCGACATCACAGTCCTCGCCCATCCGGGTATCTATCCGCTTATAATGGTTGTGGACCGCCACTGCGAGTATCCGTTTGGCCCGTTCCTGACCTACCACGTACTCGTCTAGTTTGGCCTTGATTTCCACCGGTTTTAAGAGGTAGGAACCGCCTTGTTCGACCACCTTATGCCGGCTGCTCTCTTCTCGGACGATATCATTACATAACTCGATGCACTCATCGCAAATATATACGGCCGGACCGGCAATGAGTTTTTTTACCTCATCTTGTACCTTCCCACAGAAAGAACAAGAAAGCTCCAGTCCTACTTTATTCCCTCTACTCATGATGCCTTTTCCTCCTCATGGTCGCCACGTTTAGTCAATACCTTGTCAATGATGCCGTACGCCTTGGCCTCCACCGGATCCATAAAAAAATCCCGGTCGGTATCGTTGCCGATCTTCTCAATACTCTGGCCGGAATGAAGGGCCAGAATACCATTGAGTTCATGACGCATCCGTAAGATTTCCCGGGCGTGGATATCAATATCAGTGGCCTGACCCTGGAAGCCACCCATGGGTTGGTGAATGAGGATGCGGGAATGGGGAAGGCTATAGCGTTTCCCCTTGGTCCCGGCGGCCAGCAATACCGCCCCCATGCTCGCTGCCTGCCCCATGCACAGGGTTGCGATGTCACTCTTTATGTAATTCATGGTGTCATAGATGGCGAGCCCGGCAGTTACCACCCCGCCCGGCGAATTGATATAAAAGGTGATATCCTTTTCAGGGTCTTCAGCCTCAAGAAAAAGGAGTTGGGCAATGATGACGTTGGCAATATCGTCGGACAGGGGGGTGCCTAAAAACACGATCCTCTCCTTAAGCAACCGGGAGTAGATATCAAATGCCCGTTCTCCCCGGGAACTTTGTTCGATAACAATGGGGATAAGATTCATTGTCCCTCTCCTGTTGATTCACCCTGCTCACTTGTTACCTCATTTAGTGCGAGTACATACGTGACAATAGTGTTGGCACGCAAAAAGGAGAGGACCTTTTCGTTAAAAATTTCACCAAGAAAAGGAAGTAAATTATCACGGCCCTTGAAATGTTCCTTTACCTCGTCCACCGACATACCATATTGGACGGCAATCCGTTTGAAACCGCTTTCTATCTCTTGGTCCGCAAGCTTTATATCCTCTTTATTGGCGATGTCCTTCAGGATAAAATCTCCGCGCACCCGTTTTTCCGCCACTTCCCGATACTGCTCAAACAATTTTGTCCTGTTAAGACCTGCGGACTCAAGGGTGTGCCCCTGCCGTTCAAGGGTAGACTCAAAATTTTTGATCAGTTCGTTGATCTCAAAGGTAACAAGGCGTTGAGGGAGTTCGAACCGGCCATTGGCATCGATGAGCTTCAGCATTATCTTGTCGGTAAGATCCCCTTCCTGGGCCTCTTTTTTCTTCTTTTCAACCTCCTGCCGGACATGCCTTCTAAGATCGGTCAGGGTATTAAATCCCTTCCCAACGTCCTTGGCAAACTCTTCATCAAGCGGGGGTAAGACCCGTTCCTTGATATTCCGCACAAAAATTGTAAATTCAACCCGTTTGCCGGCGAGCATCGGGCTAGCGAAGTTGGGTGGAAATTCGACCACCTTCTCCGCCTTTTCGCCGGCCTTAAGACCAAGAAGCTGTTCCTCGAACTCCTTACCATTACGGCCTGTGCCCACATCAACGGAGTAATGTTCCCCCTTAATTTGGGGCATTGGGACCCCGTTTTCCTTTCCCTGATAATCAATGATGACCACATCGCCAATCTCGATGCCGCGTCCGTCGACCGTACGCAGGGGTGCCATCTGTTTTCGCAGCATTTCAACGGTGTTATCCACCTCTTCCTCGGTTACAGAAACCGCAGGCATTTCGATCGAAAGGCCCTTATATCCTTGCATCTCGATGATCGGCCTGATGTCAACCTCGGCCTCATATAAAAATCGGCCCTCGGGATCAATGGTCTCTTTTGAGATCACGGGATGCACGATCGGGTCGAGCCTGGCCTCTTTTACCGCGTCAAAATATGTTTCCTGCACCAATTTGGAGTATACCTCCTCTTTTACCTTGGGGGCATAGTGTTTCTCCAAAATCTTCCGCGGGACCTTTCCCTTTCGAAAACCCTTCAGAGCCACCTCGCTCTGCAATTTTCGATACGCAGAATCCATTTCCCGGCCCACCTGTTCTTCAGGGATAATTATTTTCAATTTTCGCGCCAACGAGCCTACTTTTTCAACAGTTACTTGCATTTATTACCTTCCTTACTTTCATCACATTAGGGTTTCACGCCACCGAGACATATTCTTTAATCACACGTCGAAAGACATGTAAGACATATTTGGTGCGAGAGGGGGGATTTGAACCCCCAACCACGCGAGTGGGCTGGATCCTAAGTCCAGTGCGTCTACCAGTTCCGCCACTCTCGCACGGCTTCAAAGGTAATTCACTTTTTTCTTTCAGTCAAGTAAAGGTCTCTACCTTTTCGTTGACAGTATCAGCGAGAATTGCTAGTTACTTTATCATGTCCACATGTAGGCTAACTAACGGTCCCCGACCCTTGACAAAAAATTTAATATAATCGAAGAAAAGGAGAATATTTTGGATCAACCAGCCATCCCGGTCTTCAAACCATGCGGCCTTCCTTGCCTCATAGGCAGTCTCCCCCTCACCGACCACAGGGAGGCGGTGCAATGGGTCATGGAATATGTACCGGAAATCCCCCTCTGGCCTCAGCTCCCGAAATATCCCCAGGAGGGGATGTTACTCCAGTTCATTGAGGGTTTCCCGGGCGTCTCCGTGCAGGAGGACCATCTTTTTCTTAATGGAGCGGCAAGTAATTTTGAACAGGAATTGCTCGAGTTCTATGATGAATTTCTTAAGGTTAATGAAGATCCTTCTCTCTTGCCCGGTTCCCGGTTTGGCCTGAGCATTAACCGGGCAAACGGCATATATGCGCTCAAGGAGGCGATCAGAGATCACGAAGGAGCAAAGGCTATCAAGGGCCAGGTCACCGGCCCCTTTACCCTGCTTACCGGGATCCCGGATCAAAACAAGCGACTCAGTTACTATGATCCGATGCTGCGGGACATGATAGTAAAAGGTCTTGCCCTGAAGGCCGCCTGGCAGGTGCATTTTTTCGCTGAACGCGGTCTTCCGGTGCTGCTCTTTATTGATGAGCCTGCCCTGGCCGGCCTGGGGTCATCCTCCTTCATCAGTATCTCCGACAAGGATGTGGCCGCGGATCTTTCGGAGATCATTACGGCCATCCACACGGCAGGGGGGCTTGCAGGAATTCACATCTGCAGTAACACCGACTGGGGATTTGTTCTTTCCCTTGACCTTGATATTTTAAGCTTTGACGCCTACAATTTTTTTGATCGTTTTCTCATGTTCAAACCCCAGGTCCATGCCTTCCTTGAACGCGGTGGGGTCATTGCCTGGGGACTCATACCCACCGGCGATGAACAGGCTATCAATAATGAAGGGGTGGACTCGCTGGCGGGCAAATGGAAAATACAGGCAAAAGCCTTAAGTTCCAGCCGCTGGGATCTTCCCTCCCTCCTCACCCAAACCCTGATTACCCCAAGCTGTGGGACCGGTTCCCTTTCTCTGGAGACTGCCAGACGGGTTCTTGCCCTTACCCGTGGAGTTGGCACCAGCCTCCGGGAAAAGATTTTTTAGTGACTTACGGATTATCTTGTTTGAAAAAACAAAGAAGTGTTTAGCAACACACTGTGTTAACGTAATTATTGCGCCATAAAAATAGAATGTCGAATATTGAACAAGGAACCGCAGAATGTCAAAGGAGGACAGCCCTGCAACGCCAAGAAAAATTTCATAATTCGAAATTCCTAGTTCGACATTCGAAATTCGTTTTGCAATGGAACAAGATAACTTGGGTTGCGGGCATAGCCCGCCTTGGCAGTAAGCAGGTCTGCAAGTTTGTCTGCCTCCGTTACCGGAAGGCTGCATTGATAATTTTGACAGACATAGGCCGTAGCCTTGCCGTCCATGCAGGTCAATGCCTTGGCATAGGGGGCAAGCGAGATTATCTCCGGGTTGGCCTCATCACCGGGACGGGAGAGCAGAATCTTTTTGGGTTCAAGGAAACAAATGATCAAGGTTCTCATCATTGATGATTCACCCATGGTCGCGGAGTACATTGCGGACATTTTCACGTCGGATCCCGAGTTTTCCGTGATCGGGATTGCTCATAACGGTACCGAGGGGATTCGAATGGCCGGGGAGATGAAGCCGGACATCATCAGCATGGACTTCAACATGCCCGATATGGATGGTTTTGCTGCTACCCGAAGGATCATGTCCACCTGCCCCACGCCGATTGTTATTGTCAGCTCGCTCTATGACAAGTACGCCATTGCGATGTCGTTCAAGTCGCTGGAGGCAGGTGCGCTGGCCATCCTGTCCACCCCCCCTCCAGGACCAGTCCGGAATTCCCGCGGCAAAAACAGGAACTGCTGCAGACCTTCAAGGCCATGGCCGAGGTCAAGGTCATACGAAGAACCGCTCCGACGCCGGCACTCCTCCCTCCGGCATCGGCCAGGCCTTCTGTTGCGATGCCTGTTGTTTCAGCAAAGGAAATCAGGCTCATCGCCATTGGCGCTTCATCCGGCGGGCCGCAGGTAATCCATGATATTTTGGGCCATCTTCCTGCGACGATTCGGGTCCCGATCGTGATCGTGCAGCACATCACCCCCGGCTTTGAAGAAGGACCTGCCACCTGGCTCGATCAGACCACCGGGTTGTCGGTATCGGTAGCAGCCTGCAACGAATCGCTCAAGAATGGCCATGTCTATCTTGCTCCTCAAGGGGTACACCTGGAGGTAACCCGTGACAACAGTATTCTCCTGGTACCGGATCCGCCGGAGCATTGCGCCTGCCCGTCGATCTCCCGTTTTTTCCGTTCCGTGGCCAGGTCGTACGGCAGTGCGGCCATAGGCCTCATCCTGACCGGCATGGGTACGGACGGCGCCGCCGAACTCAAGCTGATGCGAAATGCGGGGGCCACAACCATAGCCCAGGACCGGGAGAGTTCTATTGTCCACGGAATGCCGGGGGAGGCGATAAAACTTGACGGGGCGTGCCATATCCTGCCGGGGAACTCTATTGCTGCAATGATAAGCTTTCTGATTCCCTCTGGTATTAATCAACATACGACAAATGAAACCACCTCGATGACCTGTATCCCCGTTCCGCTCTGTAATGATGTGATTCGTCCATCAGGAGCACGAGGTCATCGAGACAAGAGAGGTAGTCGAAATAGGATTCCCCGATGAACTCGGAAAGCCTCTTGATGCGCGGCTGTTTGCCTCCCTTGGTCTCCGTGTTGATCTTGGAGATGTTGAACACGTTGAGGTTGACGGATTCCTGAAACATTGGACGGTATGCTTGGACCGGCAAGGATCTTCAGGCTTTCAGTCTGGGGAAGGCGCAGGCTCAGGCGGTTCTTTATGTAGGCGGCGTGCTTATCCATAATTACCTCAAAAATACCGTATCGTAGGGGCGGGTTTCAAACCCGCCCTGTGCCTAGGCATCGGTTTCAATTGGGCGGGTTTCAAACCCGCCCCTACGGACAACATGCAGGGTTTTCTTTGTCCGTTTCCCATTTCAACGGGTTGTTGGCGATATATTCACGGGCGCGTCCCAATTCGTTTTCATCGCGGATCACCCGTTCGTAATAATTGCGTTGCCATACCGGGCAGCCGGTTTTTTGCCGCAATTCGTTTATACAGCGACCTGAAAATGTTTTGAATCCTCGAATAATTTCGGGCAACCCGTGGCGTTTCTCAGTAGGGGCGGGTTTCAAACCCGCCCTGTGTGGTACGCGTTCCGATTGGGCGGGTTTGAAACCCGCCCCTACATCCCAAAAATGTTCAACCTTTCCCCTGCTCATCGGACACAGGGTTCCAGGAACTGCAGGCGGCCCTGGTTTGAATCCATTTCGACCTCGATGCCCAATGGCAGGACATGGTTCTTAGTTCCGTGGCCGGCAGGAAAATTGGCCCAAACAGGGATGCCGTGGTCTCCCATCAGCTCCAGCGCCCTCTCCCAGAATTTCTCTTTGTCACCGCAGTCGGTAAAGGAACCGAGGATCAATCCCCTAAGACCCGCGAGTCTTCCGGCCGCGGCCAACTGGGTGAGCATGCGGTCAAGGCGGTAAGGGGCTTCGCCGATATCCTCGAGAAAGAGAATCGCATCCTGCCAACTTATCTCATAGGGGGTGCCGATTAGATGCACGAGGTTGGTAAGGTTACCGCCCAGGAGTCTCCCCGTGGCCATCCCCGACCTCAGAATCTCAAGCCCTCGTAACCGATAGGCAATTGGCCCCGGTTTAGTCAGGGCGTTTATCAAGGCTGTCCGGGAATCGGCGTCGCATCCGGCCAGGGTCGTGAGCATGGGGCCGTGGAAGGTTACCACACGGCAAAGACCTGTGATGGCGGAAAGCAGCACGGTGATATCGCTGAAGCCCACCAGGATCTTCGGGTGCTTGCGGATGAGATCCATGTCGAGCAGCGGCAGAACCCGCAGCGAGCCGAATCCCCCGCGTACGGCCATTATGGCTGCAACCTCCGGGTCAAGAAAGAGTTGCTGCAGGACCTCGGCCCGTTCCTGGTCGGTACCGGCCAGATAGTCCCGCTGCCCCCGGATAAGGGGTGGAATCTTGACCCTAAACCCAAGGCTATTCAAAAACTCAAGCCCGTCCATAAAATTGCGATCCTCCTGAAAGGGGCTTGCCGGCGCAACAAGCCCGACAACATCACCCTTCCTGAGACGGGAAGGGAGGATAAGGGGGCCTACGGGCTTAATTGTTATGCTCATGGATAAGTTGCAGCCCCTCAAGGGTGAGGAGGGGGATCGTTTCCTGAATGGAATCGGTGTAAGGTGAAATAAGTTCGGCAAGTCCGCCGGTGGCGATTACCCTGGGCAGGGCCGGGGCAAGTTCCGCCCTGATCCTTGTTACCAGGCCATCCACCAGACCAGCATAGCCATAAAGGACCCCGGATTTGATGGCGTCCACCGTATTTTTGCCGATAACGGTCCGGGGAGGTTTGGAGATATCAACCCGGGGGAGTTTGGCCGCCCGCTGAAAAAGGGCGTCAAGGGAAATGGTAATGCCCGGGACAATGGCGCCCCCCAGGTAGGCGCCGTCTTCCGAGATGCAGTCGAAGGTGGTGGCAGTACCAAAGTCCACCACGATAAGGGCGGTATGGTAACGTTCATAGGCGGCTACGGCATTGACAAGCCGGTCTGCGCCCAACTCCTCGGGATGATCGATGAGCACCTGCATGCTCAGGCGAAGGCGCGGGTCATTCACAAAAAGAGGAGGCAGGCCAAGGCCCTTGGCGAGCCTTTCCCAGGCAGGGGCCATGGGCGGGACCACGCAGGCGACAATAATGCCGGAGATGTCCCGGAGAATGAGATTATCCATGGCGAGGAGACCATTGAGCATCACGGCCAGTTCATCGGCCGTGTGATCCCGGTCGGTCTTTATCCGCCAGTGGTTTAGGAGTTGTTTTTCTTTATAGACGCCAAGTACCACATGGGTGTTTCCCACATCAACGACAAGCAGCATAGGCAGTTTTACCTGGAGAGAATTTTACGGCAGATTCTAACTAACATTGAGTAACCGTTCACCCACGTTTGTTGGTCTACGAGTAGGGGCGGGTTTCAAACCCGCCCAATCGGAACCGATGCCTAGGCACAGGGCGGGTTTCAAACCCGCCCCTACCCTTCCCCCTCGCAAGGGTCAGGAAGGGGGTATTCCGGCCTGGCCGCACAATGCAACTGGTTGTAATCCTAAAGCTAACGGCTAATCGCTTGATTTTGGTTAATATCCATCCGCCTTCCGGATCAGTTCACAGAGTTCGTCGGCCATACCATTGATCATATCAAGATCTTCGCCCTCGACCATGACCCTGATCACCGGTTCGGTTCCTGAGGGCCGGACAAGTATCCGGCCGTTTGCCCCCAGTTTTTCGTCCATTGTCTTCACGGTCTTATCAAAACCAGGGATGTTTGCCGTCTCGATCTTTTTTGACGTCTTCACGTTTTTTAGCACCTGGGGAAACTGCTCCATGATTTTTTTTAGTTCGGACAAGGGTCTTCCCTGTTTTTTCATGATCGCCAGGAGTTGGAGGGAGGCAAGGATCCCGTCGCCGGTGGTGTTGTAATCCAGGAAGATAAGATGGCCGGACTGCTCACCGCCGAAATTATATCCTTTTTTCCTCATCTCTTCCACCACATAGCGGTCGCCCACCCTGGTACGCACCATAGTGCCGCCCATTCGGTCCATGGCCTTCTCCAACCCCAGGTTACTCATCACGGTTGCGACCAGGGTCTTCTTGCGAAGTTTTTTCCTGGCCATGAGATCGGCGGCACAGATGGCCATGATATGGTCGCCGTTCACGATTTCTCCCTGTTCATCGGCGATAATGAGCCGGTCTCCGTCGCCGTCCAGGGCAATGCCGAAGTCAGCCCCCAAGTCCCGCACCTTGTTTGCCATTACCTGGGGACACAGGGCGCCGCATTCATGGTTGATGTTCTTTCCGTCCGGATGCACGCCGATGGCGGTCACCTTGGCCCCAAGCTCCTCGAAGACGGCGGGGGCCACCACATAGGTGGCGCCATGGGCGCAGTCCAGGACAATATGAATGCCGTCAAGGGTGTATCTGGAAGGAAAGGTATTTTTCAAAAAGACCACATATCGGCCCCTGGCATCCTCAATGCGTTTTGCCTTGCCTAGTTCCTCGGCCACCGGACGCAGGGAGGCCATTTTCTGGGAGAAGATAAGATCCTCGATGGCACTCTCCTGCTCATCGGGAAGCTTAAATCCATCGCCGGAAAAAATCTTGATCCCGTTATCCTGAAAGGGATTATGGGAGGCGGAGATTACCACCCCCGCATCGGCCCGCATGCTGGTGGTGATGAATGCTATACCGGGCGTGGGCAGGGGGCCGACCAGCAGGATATCCACCCCCATGGTGCAGATGCCGGCGGCCAGGGCATTCTCGATCATATAACCGGAAAGCCTCGTATCCTTGCCGATCACGATACGTTGCCGCCGTTTTTTATCCTTTACCAGAAAGGCGATCCCCCGGCCGATCTGCATGGCCATTTCACAGGTCATGGGATAGACATTGGCAATCCCGCGCACCCCATCGGTTCCGAAAAGTTTTCTCATCTCTAATTGTTCCTTCTGAGTGATTGTTATTTTTCGGCATGGTTCAACGTTCCCGGTTCAAGGGTTCAAGGTTAGGTTCCTGGAAGCCACCATCCTCTAAACCTGGAACCGTGAACGTGGAACCTATTGAACCATGCCTATTTTTCCAATTTTTTCCCCGGATGTTTATCCGTATTTTCCGAAAAAATCTCAACAGAGATAATATCCGGGGTTACTGACATGATCTTGGTATTCTTGGGGCCGACCACATCTATCGGTAGTACATGAAGCCCGTTGCTAAGTCCCGCAAGGGAGACCGTGGTCTGGAACATGGATTCAAGCTTGTCCATATCCTTGGTAAGGCTCACCGGCGCCTCCACCTTTATCTCCACCTTCTCCGGGATCAGCCGGAATTTCTGGTCATTCGTATTGATCGCCTCGATGTGGATAGACCTTAAAACCTTTACCTCGGTCTTTTCCTGGATATATACCTTGGCCATCACCACCGGCTCTCCGATGAGGTCGATCAAGGTCTGAACCAGGGCAAGCTTGACCTGTTTGACAAAATTCCCGGTGAGTTTGTCGACATCGATCGGCTCGGTGGTCAGGTGATCAAGATCGGCAAGGATGGTCTTGGGCCCGGAGATGACAATGGTTTCCGGTTCCAGGGAAACAACGGTAATTTTATACCCATGCGCCGGCTCGCCGACGATCAGGGGCTTTATGGGGATCGTTCTGTCGATCAGGATATCGATCAGGAGATTAACATGGCTGGGCTGGATGCGAAGGATGTCTATACCCCGGGGCAGGGGGATATCCGCGGGTTGGTTGTTGATGACGATCGTGCCGGGCATGGCCTTGGACAGATCCACGGCCCGGGAAAACCTCTGGTTTTCAAGTCCCCTGATGATGCTGCGCGGTCCGCTCACCGTAACCTCGAGCTGGCTTTTAAACTGGTTGGCGATGACCAGGCCGCTCGGCACGTTGAGAATCTCGACCGGTACGACGATCTTCATGTCGACCTTGTCCGCTCCGACCACGAAGTACCACAAAAAAAGGGCGAAGAAAAAGGAAAGGAGCTTTATCGCGAGATTATGCGGCCAGGTTCGCGGGGAAAGCGCCTGCCTTATGACTTGGTAAACCAACTTTTTTTCCATATCGACGTTCGCTGTTCTTCGGGAAGAAATATTTTCGCCAGTCGGAGACGTAGGGTGGGGATATCCACGTTTTGCGTAAGGACGCCCTGCTCGGCAATGGATATTTGCTTACTTTCTTCAGAGACGATGATCACCACCGCATCCGTTTCCTCTGAAAGACCGATGGCCGCCCGATGTCGGGTGCCAAGGTGTTTTTCGACATAGGGATTTTTCGTGAGCGGCAGCAGACATCCTGCGGTGGAGATCCGGTCCTTACGGATAATCACCCCGCCATCATGAAGGAGGGATGACGGATGAAACAGGGTTACCATCAATTCATTGCTGAGCTTGGCATCTATGGAATGGCCCGATTCCAGGTAATCCTTAAGGCCGGTTTCCCGTTCCAGGATTATGAGGGCGCCGATCTTCCTTTTGGAGAGTATTTGGGCCGAAAGAATGATTTCATCGAGGACATGGATGGCCGCCTCCTCGGACTTGAAAAACGGTGGCGGCTGGCCCACCTGGGTCAGTGCCCGACGAATATCCCGTTGAAAGACAATGATGATAACGAGGAAGATGGAACTTAAAAAGGTACCCAGCAGCCAGTAAAGGGTGAAAAACTCCAGTTCCCGGGCGCCGAAATACACCACGATGAGCACCGCAAGGCCGGCGAGCATCTGGACCGCGCGGGTCCCGCGGATCATGATGATGATCCGATAGACGATATAGGAGACGATGAAGATATCAACCGCGTCCTGCCACCGTAATAATTTCAATAAATCAAGCATGGGGTGAGATCAGCGATAAAAAAAGAATGTAAAAATGAGGGTGAATAGCGACTCTGCCGCTCCAAGTATTCGTGATGACCCTGGAGCCTCTTGCAAAAGTCGTCGTAACTATTCACCATAATAACTGAACATGATGCTGGATTGCCAATGTCGTCATGCCGGAGGTGTTTTTATCCGGCATCCAGTCTTTTATCTTGGCAGAAGAACTGGATTCCGGCTCAACAGACTGCCGGAATGACGTATTACATGACAAGTTCTGCTATAACTGAGTTAATGTCATTGACTTAAGCCATATAACCCCTCCTAACCTCCCCTTAAATTAAGGGG
>CAZDYX010000012.1:0-24516 GCA_964509775.1 uncultured Desulfobulbia bacterium
AGGGCGTCAAGGAGATAATGGTTTCGGTGTGCAAACAAGTCGGACAATCTTGGGGTATGTCAACTTCTCGATTGAGAAAAGAACTATAGTTTAAACAGGGGCCTTGATCATCGTTTCGGCCAGGGTTGACAAATTGATATTGGGATGCGATGCCATGGGGGGTCGATCTTGAACATTTTTGCGCACCCTAACCATTCTTTTCTTGACGTCCTGCTTTTCTTCTGTTAGGTAATTCCCAACAGGCTGTTTGGGCCTGTTTTTGATCGGGAACCGGCGGGGTTAACACCTTTTCCTTTCTGACCTCGGCCTTCCCGAAAGCAAATTCTTATCACCCCACACCATATCCAGACGGTTAAAAAAGCCGCGATTAATCCGGTGGTCTGTATCATTGCCTTCGATATGGACACCAAGGATGAAATCGCAGTGTTGCGCTGTATGGCCTAGGCGGCCGGCGCGTGCGTAGCGGTATTTAATATTGGCTTAAAGGCGGCGAAGGCGCCCTTGAATTTGCCAACGCCGTAGTCGAGGCCTGCAAGGAAAAGACCAAGTTCAAGTTCCTGGAGGAGAGAAATATGGCAGCGAAGATTATTAGCGGAACAGAGATTGCCAAGCAGATCCGGGCGGAGTTAAAAGATGAAGTGGCTAATCTCAAGGCAAAACACGACATTACACCTGGCTTGGCCACTGTCCTGGTCGGTGATGACCCGGCCTCAAAGGTCTATGTGGGTCAGAAGGAAAAGGCCTGTAAGGAGCTTGGCATCTATTCAGAGAAGATTGATCTACCAGGAGATGCCCCCGAAGCCGATCTCCTGGCCTTGGTAGATAGGTTAAATAAGGATCCAAGGATTAACGGCATATTGGTGCAGTTGCCGCTACCCAAGCATATTGACGAAAGAAAAGTGCTTTATGCCATTGACCCGGCTAAGGATGTTGATGGTTTTCACCCGGTAAATGTCGGCAAACTCATGATCGGCGCCAGATGTTTTCTGCCCTGTACTCCCCATGGTATTCAGGAGTTGCTCATTCGTTCCGGGGTAGAGACAGCCGGGGCTGAGGTGGTGGTTGTCGGGCGGAGCAACATCGTGGGCAAACCCATTGCCAACATGCTCATCCAGAAAGGGAAAGGCGCAGATGCCACGGTTACGGTCTGTCATACCCGTAGCAAAGATATGGCCTTTCATACCCGGAGGGCGGATATCCTCATCGTGGCCGCCGGCCGTCCTAAGACCGTAACGGCGGACATGGTCAAAGAAGGTGTGGTGGTAATTGACGTGGGGGTAAATCGCATTGGTCAAACGCCAGAGGGCAAGGCCATTCTGGCAGGGGATGTTGATTTTGAAAACGTAAAAGATAAGGCTTCAGCGATTACGCCGGTGCCGGGCGGTGTAGGTCCGATGACCATTACCATGCTTATGCAGAATACGATCGAGGCCGCTAAAGAGCAGGGGCAGGTGGCGTAGCCTGGGAGATAACTGTCCAGCTTAAGGCTAATAGCCGAAGTTGACTTATGTCAGAATAAGTTTATTTTTTCGTTTGTGGGGGAATTGAACATGGAAAGGAAGAGAACGGCCTTTTGTCCTTCTATTTGCCCGGGCATCGAATGTGAGGCCAGCAATGAGGTACTCGAATTTGCTCGTAATAAAGGGGTTAACACCTTTGTTCAACGAGTAGAAGGAAGAGGGCTGGACCGCTGTCAGTTCGGAGCAGGAGGCACTTGTTGTCGCAACTGTTCTATGGGGCCTTGTATGATGATCGAAGGGGTCCCGGAGTCTATAGGCATTTGTGGGGCCACGCCCGCGACTACAGCGGCTCGCAATTTCTGTCGTATGATCGCCGCAGGTTCTGCCGCCCATATTGACCATGCGCGGGAGACTGTCTTTGGGTTTCTGGCAGCAGCCAAAGGAGAAGCGGCCTATGAGATAAAGGATGAGAAGAAACTCCTGTCCACGGCTAAACTTTTTGAGATCAAGACTGAGGGGCGGAGTATCAAGGATATCGCCATTGAGCTCGGGGAGAAGGCCCTGGCGGAATTTGGCAGGCAGGAAGGCGGGCTTACCTTTATAAAGCGTGCTCCGGTCAAAAGACAGCAAATTTGGAAAAAGCTCGGAATCTTACCGCGTGGAATCGATCGTGAGGTTACCGAAATGATGCACCGCACCCATATGGGAACGGATCAGGACTATGAAAATTTGATCCTGCAAGCCAGCCGTTGTGCCCTGGCCGATGGCTGGGGGGCATCGATGATATCTACGGAATTGCAGGATATTATGTTTGGTACGCCAGTGCCTATCAGGGCCACGGTGAACCTTGGAGTACTAAGGGCTGATGCGGTAAATGTAGTCGTTCATGGTCATGAGCCACTTCTTTCCGAAGCCCTGGCCATGGTTGTTGAGGATCCGGAGATAGTAGCGGCCGCAAAGAGAGTAGGGGCTAATGGCGTACAATTATCCGGGGTCTGCTGCACCGGCAATGAGATATTGATGCGACACGGCATACCGATTGCCGGAGGCTTTATCCAACAGGAAATAGTCCTGGCGACCGGAGCTGTTGAGGCCATGGTGGTAGATATCCAATGTGTTATGCAGTCCCTGCCTACGGTGGCGAAGTGCTATCATACTGAGATCATTACTACCTCGCCGCGGGCCAAGATTACTGGCGCCACCCATATAGAGTTTGACCATCATAATGCCCTGCAGGTGGCCAAGGATATCATAAAGCGAGCCATCTCCCGTTATCCGCAAAGGGGTGATGTCCATATCCCGAAACACAAAATGGACGTTATCGCCGGATTCAGCCATGAGACCATTAATCACATGTTAGGCGGTACTTTCCGGGCTTCATATCGTCCCTTGAACGATAACATTATTAATGGGCGCATAAAGGGCGTAGGGGCTATAGTTGGATGTGACAGCGCTAGAGTGCGCTCCGGTTACGTGCACACTGCGTTGGCCAAGGAATTGATTGCCAATAATATTCTTGTTCTTACGACCGGCTGTGCGGCCACGGCCTGCGGTAGGGAAGGACTGCTTACGCCGGAGGCGGCCAGCCTGGCCGGGCCAGGTCTCAGGGAAGTCTGTGAAACCGTTGGTATCCCTCCAGTGCTGCACATGGGGTCCTGTGTGGATAACAGCCGGATATTAATCGCTGCTACCGAGATCGTACGGGAAGGTGGTCTGGGCGATGACATAAGTCAGATCCCGGCCGTGGGCTGCGCCCCGGAGTGGATGAGTGAGAAGGCCATAGCTATTGGCCAATATTTTGTGGCCAGTGGTGCCAATGTTATCTTTGGCCATACCTTTCCTACCACCAAGAGCAGGATCATGACCGATTATCTTTTCAAGGATCTGCTTGACATCTACGGTGGCGTTTGGGGAACGGAAAATGATCCCCATGCTATTGCCAGATGGATGATCGAGGCGATAAATAAGAGGCGCGAGGGCCTGGGTATCCATAAGAAAAAGGAAAGGGTGCTCTTTGATATGGCCATGCGCCGGGAGCTATAATCTCATGGGTTTTCATGTTCCTGCGTGCGTATTTAGTTAAGTAGGGAGTAAAGAATTATGGTTAGAGAACAAGGCGCCAAATCGGGTGCAGTAGTCGTAATCGGGGGTGGTGTAACTGGCATCCAGTCCGCCCTTGACCTTGCCAGCATGGGTTTTTACGTGTATCTGGTGGAGAAGACAGCATCGATCGGTGGGGCAATGGCCCGTCTCGACAAGACCTTCCCCACCAACGACTGTTCCCTTTGAATCCTGGCGCCCAAGTTGGTGGAGGCCGGTCGGTCTCCTAACATAAAGATACTTACAAATGCCAGTCTTGAGTTGCTGGAGGGCGAGACCGGGAACTTTACGGCCCGAATCCATCGTGAACCCCGGTTTATCAACGAGGACCTCTGTACGGCCTGCGGGCAGTGTACCATGTATTGTCCCGTCTTGGTGACGGATGCCTACAACGAGGGACTGGCCATCACGAGGTCTCCTCACAAGGACTACCCGCAGGCGGTGCCTGCATCCTTCTATATTGACCCGAAGAAATGCCTCTTCTTGAATCACGAGACGTGTCAGATCTGCATCCCGACGTGTCAGGCCAAGGCCATCGACTTCAGCCAGAAAGAAGAATGGCTTGATCTCAAGGTGGGAGCGGTCATACTTGCTCCCGGGTTTGGCCGGATCCCGGACGAGGTCCTTTCGCGTTATGGCTATGGACGGTTCCCCGACGTTGTGACCAGCCTGGAGTTCGAACGGATCATGTGTGCCTCCGGGCCTTCAACGGGGGAGATAATTAGGCCGTCCGACGGAAAACATCCGAAGAAGATCGCCTTCCTGCAGTGCGTAGGATCAAGGGACCTGGCGTCCGGGAATGGGTATTGCTCCTCCGTCTGTTGCATGTACTCAATCAAGGAGGCCACAATAGTCAAGGAGCATGCACCTGATACGGATATTTGTCTGTTCTACATGGACATGCGTACCCCCGGAAAAGGCTTCGACGCCAGTCGGCAGCGGGCACGGGAACAGCACGGCATCAGATTTGTGCGCAGCAGAGTGGCTGGCGTCTCAGAGATAGACGATCTATTGCGGCTCTCATTCGTGGACCGCGAGGGACACCACCACGAGGAAGACTTTGACTTGGTCGTCCTGTCGGTCGGCCTCGAGTCTCCCGACGACGCGCAGACCCTGGCCAGGGTTACCGGCATCAAATTGAACGAGCACGACTTTTGCCGGACGAAGACCCTGCTGCCTTTGACTACGACGAGGCCGGGAGTATACGTGGCGGGCGCCTTTCAGGGACCGAAAGACATCCCGGAAAGCGTGATGCAGGCTATGGGTACGGCCGCTGCTGCGGCAGAGGATTTGCACGAGGCCCGGGGCACCGCCATCGTGAAAAAGGAGTATCCTCCGGAGATAGAGGTGGCGGCGGAGCCACGGATCGGCGTGATCGTCTGTCACTGCGGGATCAACATTGCCGGGGTGGTGAACGTCCCCGAGGTAGCAGAGTATGCGGCCACGCTCGAGAACGTGGTGCTGGCCGACGGGAGCCTTTACGCCTGTTCCCAGGACAGTCAGAAGGGCATCAAGGATATGATCGAAGGGCACAACCTTAACCGGGTTATCGTGGCTGCCTGTACCCCGCGAACCCATGAGGCATCATTCCAGGAGTCGCTGAGAGACGCGGGACTGAACCGGTGTCTGTTCGAAATGGCCAATATCAGGGATCAGTGCTCCTGGGTGCATGCCCTGGAGCCGGCAGAGGCCACTGCCAAGGCCAAGGATTTGATGCGGATGGCGGTGGCCAAGGCGCGGTTGCTTGCTCCCCTTCCGGAACAGACCGTACCGGTCATTCCCAGGGCCCTGGTAATCGGCGGGGGAATTGCAGGCATGACCGCGGCGCTCAGTATTGCCGAGCAGGGGTTCGATTGTTTCCTGGTGGAGAAATCGGACCGGTTGGGCGGTAATTTGCGGCGGCTGAACACCGTTCTGACCGGTGAAGATCCAAAACTTCTTCTTACCGAAATCGAAGATAAGGTAAAAAATCATCCTCGCATCAAGGTCTATACAAACGCCGAGATTGAGGCCGTCTCCGGTTACATCGGTAACTTTAGTACGACCATCAACGTCGAGGGGGCCACGGAGCAGGTTGAGCATGGTGTGGTAATCCTGGCCACCGGCGGCAAGGAGCATCAGGTCAGCAAATACCTGTATGGACAGTCAAGGCAGGTACTGACCCAACTGGAGCTGGAAAAGATCCTCTCGTCGCCTGAGGAGGCCGCAAAGGTCCGCGATGTGGTCATGATTCAGTGCGCCGGTTCCAGGGGGGATGACCTGTCGTACTGCAGCAAACTGTGTTGCAGCCAGGCGGTGAAGAACTCGCTGAAGTTAAAGGAGTTGAACCCAAAGGCGAACGTATATGTCCTTTACCGGGATATCCGGACCTACGGCTTCATGGAGGACTACTATCGAAAGGCCAGGGAAAAGGGAGTGGTATTCGTAGAATACGAGAGCTCGAATCCACCCGTGGTATCAGAGGAAGGGGGAAGGGTTGCCGTAGAATTCACTGACACCCTGCTGGGAGAAAAGGTGAGGCTTGAGCCGAGCCTGGTCGTTCTGAGCGTGGGTATTGTTCCGTCGGATGTGGAAGGGTTGGCGAAAATGCTCAAGGTCCCCTTGACCGCGGACAACTTCTTCCTGGAGGCCCATGTCAAACTGCGCCCGGTTGAAATGGCGGTAGCCGGCGTCTACGTCTGTGGGTTGGCCCATTCGCCGAAGCCCGTTGATGAATCCATCAGCCAGGCCAAGGCGGCCGCGGCAAAGGCCTGCATTCCGCTGGCCAAGGGATTGGTTGCCGTAGAACCGATCGTGTCCAGCGTCGACCAGGAAAAATGCATTGGATGCGGCATCTGTGAGAGTCTGTGTCCATTCAAGGCCATACGGCTCATGAAGATGGACAAGAAGAAAAAGGCGGAGACCATTGCCGCTTCGTGCAAGGGTTGCGGCATATGTGCCTCCCATTGTCCGACCATGGCTATCTCCATGGGCGGCTTTACAAACGAAGAGATAGTAGCTCAGATACGGGCGTTTGGACAATGTTGATGAACCGGAGATTTACCGTAGGGCACGCCGAGTTCGCAGCGAGGAGAAAAAGAAATGCAAATAATGTTTCTCTGCGTACCTTGCGTCCTCCGCGGTAAACAGGCTTTTTAGGGAGGTAGGATGGCTCAGGATTCCTTCAAACCAAAGATACTCGGCTTTCTCTGCAACTGGTGCTGTTATGCCGCGGCAGATTCAGCCGGGGTGGGACGCTATCAGTATCCAACGAATCTGCGTACCATCAGGATCATGTGCACCGGCCGGCTTGACCCCTTGTTCGTTCTGGAGGGTTTCGCCTGCGGCGCGGACGGGATATTCGTCGGTGGCTGACACCTTGGTGAATGCCATTACCAGTTTGGTAATTACGACGCCGTACTGACAGCCGAGTTGGTTCACGCCATTCTTGAGGACCTTGGGGTCAACCCTAAGCGTTTTGCCCTTGACTGGGTCTCGTCGGCCGAGGCCCCGCGCTTCGTGAACCTCATTACTGCCTTCACCAGAAGAATAGAAGGCCTGGGACCCATGGGCCAGGTTGAGGGAAAGGAACAGGAGGAGCTTTTGGTGAAACTCGCTGCCGCCAGACAGGCGGTGGGGGGCATGAAGTTGCGGACCGGCCTCGGCAATCTGACCAAGGACTTCCGAAAGGAAGGCGACTATGGGTTTGACGCGGTGAAACGGAAAATCGACGAAAAGCTCGGTTCCATGGTGAAATCCGAGGTGGGCGGCCAGGAGATACTACTCAGGCTAAAGCGACAGGGTCCGCTCAGCACCGGCGATCTCGCCGGCCGGGTAGGTTGGTCGCCGGAAGAGATTAGCGACTACCTGGGCAAGCTGGGGAAAAAGGGGCAGGTCTCCGAGAAAGATGGACGCTGGATCCTGGCCTAGTCAGTAGGTATATGATAGATGATGACTTTGGAAACAGGCTTGGCACTAATACGTAAGGAAGACTTGGATCCGGACTTCAAGTTCGTACTGGGCGATATGCCGGGCGCCGAGGACATCAGGCGCTGTTTTGCCTGCGGCACGTGTACGGGCATCTGTCCGGTGAGCGTGGACAACCCCGCGTACGACCCGCGAAAGATTATTCACATGGTCATTCTGGGTCTCAAAGACAGGCTTCTTTCTTCGGAGATGATCTGGCACTGCACCCGCTGTGACACCTGCCAGTTTTCCTGCCCGCAGGGAGTGCGGATGAGTACCGTAATCAGTGCCCTGCGCCAACTGGCGGTTCAAGGGGAGTACGTTGATCTCCCGACGCTGCAGGGCTGGGGCAAGGTAGCGAGAGTGAGCCCTGGACGCTGCGTGGGGTGCCTGACCTGCGCACGCGTCTGTCCGTTTACGGCCATCTTTCAAGGAAAGAAGAAGAGGGCCTTTATTCAGGTTGATCCGCTGAAGTGTCGCGCTTGTGGGCTCTGTACGGTTGAGTGTCCGCGCGGGGCCATTGTTGTGGACAGAGGAGATGCGAACAGCCAGGTCCATGAGGATGTTGTTGTTCACTTTGGCTGATAAAAATATGAGTTCCACACGCCCGAGCAGAAAAAGAATGAGCGAGGAGCTTATGAAGAATTCAGGAGTCAGAATTCAGAATTCAGAATTTAGGATTTAGGAGTCAGGAGGGGATTCGCGAGACTCTCTATTTCTGATTCTGAATTCTGACTCCTGACTCCTGACTCCTGACTCCTGAATTCCATTCTTAAGATATTGTGGGGTGATGAGCCGTGATCGTTGCGACGAGAAAACAGTTTGACGCTATCAAACAAGTTGTTTCCGGACACAAGAAGGTCTTGATTGTTGGGTGCGGTACGTGTGTTGCGGTGTGCCTGGCCGGAGGCGAAAAAGAGGTCTCCATCCTGGCGTCCCAACTGCGCATGGCCTTGAGGCTTTCCGGGCAGATGGTGCAGGTGGACGAGGCCACGGTGGAAAGACAATGTGACCGGGAATTCCTGGTTGACCTTGGTAATAGAGTCAACGTGTCCGACTATGACCTGGTGATCTCCATGGCGTGCGGGGCCGGGGTTCAACTGTGCAGCGATGTCTATGACCGCACCACCATAGCTCCGGGATTGGACACGGTCTTTATCGGCGTGGCCGAGGGTCCCGGCGTTTGGACGGAACGGTGCCGGTCCTGCGGGGACTGCATACTGGATAAAACCGCGGGCATCTGTCCCGTAACCATGTGTGCCAAGGGCCTCTTGAACGGCCCCTGCGCCGGCACCCGGCACGGAAAATGCGAGATAAACTCAGAGACGGATTGTGCCTGGGCCAAGATCTATGAGCGTCTGGAAACGCGTGGGGGCTTGACACAGATATGCAAAACCCTTCCACCCCGCAAGAACAGCAGACAGGCATCTCCTGCTTTATTGATCCACGAAGCCTACAAACGGAGACAAAAGAAAGATGACACAATCGTTTAAAGAGGCCCTTGATTCGGGGAAATTTTTGGTGACTGCGGAAGTCGCTCCTCCCAAAGGCACGGACGTGGGCAAAGTGATGTCGGCCGTAAAGGACCTGAAAGACGTCGTTGCTGCAGTCGGAGTGGCGGACAACCCCGGGGCGGTCATGACCATGAGCCCATGGGCCCTCTGCTGGCTAATCGCGGAGAGCGGCGGGGAACCGATCATGCACATCACCTGCCGCGATCGCAATCGAATGGCCCTGCAGTCGGAATTGCTGGCCGCGGCGTTTCTGAAGATACGAAACGTTCTTTGTGTGAGCGGCGATCATGTCTCGTTCGGCGACCACAAGGATGCGCGGCCGGTCCATGATATCGACTCGGTTCAACTTATCGAGGTCATTCGCGGTCTGGTCCAGGGACAGGATATGACCGGCCACCAGCTCACCGGGCAACCGGCATTCTGCGTGGGGGCGGTGGCCAATCCGGAGGCCGATCCTTTACCGCCGCAGCTTATGAAGTTCCAGAAGAAGATCCAGGCTGGAGTTGACTTTGTGGTGACCCATCCGGTGTTCAATCTTGACAATCTCAAACCCTTCTTAAAGGAAGCAAGAGAAAAAGGGGTCAAGTTGCTGGCTGGTGTTCGCCTCCTCGTCTCTGACGAGGTCTTGACGTACCGGGACGGCAGTCGCCCCGGGTTGTTTGTTCCGGAGAGCATCCTTGCCGAGATTGAGGGGGCGGGTATTGACAAGGGAGTGGAGGTCGCGGTCCGGCTCATCAAGGGCATGAAGGAAAAGAACTTGTGTGACGGCGTCCACATCTCGGCCCCGGGTCACGAGGAAAAGATCATCGACATCATTAAGGCGGCCGGCATTTAGACGCACGGGATTACAACATGGAAAACGCGATGCTCATAGAGCCCTTGTGGCTGGCGACAGTAGAAAAGGAGAGCGGGGTCAAGGTCTCCGCGTGCTACCAGTGCAAGAAATGCACGGTTGGTTGTCCCCTGACCTTTGCTATGGACATCTACCCCGACCAGGTGATTCATCTGATTCAGATGGGACAGCGGGAACGGGTTCTTAAGTGCAATACGGTCTGGGTCTGTTCGGGTTGCGAGACGTGCACTACCCGTTGTCCGAACCTAGTGGATGTGGCCGGAATAATGGACTATCTCAAGGAAACGGCGAGCAAGAGCCAAATTGAGATTCCGCAACCCAAGACCCTCGTCTTTCACCGGGCGTTTTTGAAACAAATAAGGAGGTGGGGCCGGCTATACGAAGCCAGTCTCCTGGTAACATACATGGGGGAGAGCGGGGATCTCACGGCCAAACTGGAGGACAAGACTTACCGAGAAGATCTCGCCCTCGGTTGGGCCATGTTCAAAAAGGGACGCTTGGGCATCTTCCCCAAGGGTATCAAGGGGAAATTAGAGATCATGAAAATCTTGAGATAGTAGGCGCCGATGGAAAAAGTCAGTTATTATCCCGGCTGTTCATTGGAAGGAACGGCCAGAGACTACAGCGAATCGATCCACGCTGTTTGCCGGGAATTAGGGATCATTCTGGATGAGCTAGCGGATTGGAACTGTTGCGGCGCCAGCTCTGCCCACAGCATCGACCATAGGGCTGCTATCGAACTTCCGCGGAGGAATTTGACCATAGCCGAGCGCACGGGTCAAGATCTGGTGGCGCCCTGTCCCCTCTGCTACAACCGGCTTAAAGTAGCCGAAAAGGAGGCCCATTTCGGTGAACAACGGGTTCGGATATGGGACCTGGCCAACTTTATGGGTCGCGAAGAGACACTGAAGGTGCTTAAAGGCAAGGTGGTAAAGCCGCTTGCCGGGATACGAGCCGTGTGTTATTACGGGTGTATGGCCAGCCGGCCGCCTAAGATTACGGACGCTGCCGACTGCGAAAACCCGATGAGCATGGACCGTATTCTGGCCTGCATCGGCGCCGAGGTGGTTCCCTGGTCGTACAAGACCGACTGCTGTGGAGCGAGCCTCGCCGTTCCCAGGCAGGACCTGGTTTTCGAACTGGTCGCAAGACTGTACCAGCGGGCCGTGGCGGCCGGGGCCCGCTGTATCGTTGTGTCCTGCCAGATGTGCCAGTCCAACCTGGATCTGTATCAGGACAAGATAAATCAGGCCATGAAAACCGATTACTATCTGCCGGTTCTCTATTTTACCGAGCTCATGGGTCTTGCCATGGGGCATGGGGATGTCATGACCTGGTTTTCCCGTCATTTTGTGAATCCCGCGGCCCTTTTGGCAAAGGCCGGGCTCACACCGTAACCGGGACAGTGATAAGTGAGTATCTTAACGCCGTAATATAGAAGACTAAACCATGAATAACAGTTTGACTCAAAACCCAGAACCTAGAACTCAGAACCCGGAACCCAAAGTCGGCGCGATCATGGTGGTCGGCGGCGGCATCGCCGGGATACAGGCCAGCCTGGATGCGGCTGCCGCGGGTTACAAGGTTTACTTGGTGGAGCGGGACATCTCCATCGGCGGGGTTATGGCCCAGTTGGACAAGACCTTCCCCACCAACGACTGTTCCACCTGTCTGATTTCCCCCAAGCTCATCGAGGTGGCCCAACATCCGGATATCGAAATTCTCACCCAGGCCGAAATCGAGCAGTTGGATGGCGACGCGGGCCGTTTTACCGTCACCATCCATAGAGAACCCCGCTATATCGACGCGGCCAAGTGCAATGCCTGCGGGGCCTGCGCCGAGGTCTGCCCGGTGTCGCTGCCGTCCGCTTTTGATGAGGGGATAGGTCGGCGTCACGCCGCCTTCCGCCATTTCCCCCAGGCCGTGCCCTCCACCTTCGCCATCAAGAAGTTCGATCGGTCCCCCTGCGTCCGGTCCTGCCCTGCCAACTTGAGCGCTCAGGGCTATGTCCAACTCATCAAGGCCGGGAAATATCACGAATCCTTGCAACTCATCATGGACCGCCTGCCCCTGCCCGGGACCATCGGTCGTATCTGCCCCCATCCCTGTGAGAGCGACTGCCGCCGCCAGCAGATAGACGAGCCCGTGGCCATCTGCTCCCTGAAGCGATTCGTGGCGGATCAGGCCGACTGGGATACCTTGCCGGTGCCGGAAGTGCCCCGGAAAAATCAGACCGTGGCCATCGTCGGGGCCGGGCCGTCGGGTTTAAGCTGCGCCTATCACCTGGCCCTCAAGGGGTACCGGACGGTGATCTTCGAGGCGGCCCCGGAAGCCGGCGGCTGGCTGCGCTACGGCATCCCGGAGTATCGCCTGCCCCGGGAAGTCCTGAAGCGTGAAGTGAAGTATCTTGAGCGCCTGGGGGTGGAAATTCGCTACCGCTCTCCCATCGGCCAAGACCGCACCATTGACGATCTCCTCACCCGGGACGGGTTCGCGGCGGTCTTTCTCGGGGTGGGGACCCAGGATTCCATCCGCCTGCCGGTTCCCGGGTCCGAGGCCGTCGGCGTTTTATGGGGGGTGGAATACTTGAAGGAAGTAAACGTCACCGGGGCCTCCCCCACCCAGGACAAACGGGTGATGGTCATCGGCGGCGGTAACGTGGCCATGGATGTCGCCCGGGTGGCCCGGCGTCAGGGGGCTGCCTCGGTTACGATCATCGCCCTGGAATCCCCGGAAGAGCTGCCCGCCTCTCCGGTGGAGGTGGAAGAGGCCAAGGCCGAGGGCATCGAAATCCTCCACCGTTTAGGGGTCAAACAGATCCTCTCTTCGGGCGGCCGGGTCATTGGTCTGGAACTGAAGGCGGTGGCCCGGGTCTTCGACAAGCAGGGCCGCTTCGCCCCAGCGTATTTCAACGATCGCCTCACCACCATGGAGGCCGATGTGGTCATTATGGCCATCGGCCAAAAGGCCGATTTGAAGTTCATTGCTGCGGCCGACGGCATCTATCTCACCCCCCGGGGCCTGATCGAGGCGGACCCATACACCCTGGCCACCTCGCGAGCCGGCGTCTTTGCCGGCGGGGACGTGGTGACCGGCCCCTGGATTGCTATCGGGGCGGTGGCCGCAGGGCGGAAGGCGGCCATTTCCATCGATCGTTATCTTAACGGGGTGGACCTCAAGGCCGACCGGGAAATGCCGCTTACTCCCATCCAGGATGGCAACTGGAATTCCCTCCCCCAGAACCAACCCCGGGCGCCCCGGGCGCGGATGCCGGAGTTGGACCGGGCGGAGTGGACTAAAGGCTTTAAGGAACTCAACCTGGGCTTCACCGAGGCCCAGGCCCAGGCCGAGGCGGCCCGGTGCATCAATTGCGGCGGCTGTTCCGAATGTATGCAGTGCGTCGAGGCCTGTAAGGCCGGGGCTATTGCCCACGATCAACAGCCCCGGACCCAGACCCTGAAGGTGGGCGCGGTCATCCTGGCCCCGGGCTTTAAGACCGTCGACGAAAAGTTGAAGCCCGAGTACGGCTACGGCGGCTATCCTAATGTCATCACCTCCTTGGAATTCGAGCGCCTGCTGTCCGCCACCGGACCCTACGCCGGCCACCTTAAACGTCCCAGCGACCAGGCCGACCCCAAAAAAATCGCCTGGATTCAGTGCGTGGGCTCCCGGGACGCCTCCATCGGCCGGGAATACTGCTCCTACGTCTGCTGTATGTACGCTGCCAAGCAGGCCATCATCGCCAAAGAGCATGACCACGGGGTTTTGCCCACCATATTTTTCATCGACTTCAGGGCCCAGGGCAAGGGATTTGACCGCTACTACGAGCGGGCCCGGGACGAACACGGGGTACGCCTCATCCGCTCCATGATCTCCCGAGTGACGGAAGATCCCCGCACCCATAACCTGGAACTTACTTACATGGACGAGGACGGGCGTATCCGGCTAGAAGAGTTCGATCTGGTGGTCCTCTCCGTGGGCTTGACCCCCCATCCCGCCTCGAAGAAGATGGCTGCTGTTTGCGGCATCGCCATTGACAAATGGGGTTTTACGGCCAGCCCCCCCCTTAAAATGGTGGAAACCAGCCGGGTAGGGATCTATTCCTGCGGCGTCTTTCAGTCGCCCAAGGACATCCCCGAAACCGTGGGCCAGGCATCGGCAGCGGCGGGCGTGGCCGCCACCCTGCTCTCCGAGGTCCGTGGCACCATGTTGTCTAAGGCCGAGTACCCCAGGGAACGGGACACCATTCAAGAGGAGCCCCGCATCGGGGTCTTCGTGTGCCACTGCGGCATCAATATCGGAGGCGTTATCGACGTGCCCCAGGTGGCTGAATACGCCCTCACCCTGCCAGGGGTGGTCTATTCCGACCACTACACCTTCACCTGCGCCGCTGACTCCCTGGAGGCCATGCGGCAGGTGATCGAGAAGCATCATCTCAACCGGGTGGTGGTGGCTTCGTGCACCCCCCGGACCCACGAACCCCTCTTTCAGGAAAATCTGAAAAAGGCCGGTCTCAACAAGTATCTATTTGAGATGGCGAACATCCGGGAACATGATTCCTGGGTGCACCAGGGTAACCCGGCCCTGGCAACCGCCAAGTCCAAGGAGATGGTCAAGATGGCGGTGGGCCGGGCCGGAGTGCTGGAATCCTTGCACGAGATTTCCTTCCCGGTGGCGCAGCGGGCCCTGGTGGTGGGAGATGGTCTGGCCGGCCTGGTGGCGGCCCTGACCATCGCCGACGCCGGATATGAGGTCTATCTGCCGGACATCCAGGAACGTCTCGGTGCCAGCCTGGCCCACACAAAGCTCTTTACCCTGGAAGGGCACGCCATCCAGCCCTATATGCAGAAACTCATCAGCCGGGTGGAGGATCATCCCAACATCCACTGGTGGCCCAACGCCCGGATTACCAGCTTCTCCGGCCACGTGGGCAGTTTCCGCAGTTGCCTGAAGTGCTTTGACAAAGAGCGGGAAATCCATTACGGCGCCGCGGTGATCGCCACCGGGGGCATTGAATACCAGCCCACGGAATATCTCTATGGCCAACATCCCCGGGTGATGACCCAGGTGGGGATGGAAAACCTCCTCACGGATAACCTCGATCAGGTGGGGGACGCACCCACCTTCGTGATGATTCAGTGTGTGGGCTCACGTTCGCCGGAACATCCATACTGCAGTCGGATATGTTGTGGCGCTGCGATAAAAAATTCCCTGAGGCTCATGGAGATGCGGCCCCAGGCCAGGGTCTTCATCCTCTACCGGGATATCCGCACCTACGGCCTGAAGGAGATTTACTACAAAAAGGCCCGGGATCTGGGGGTACAGTTCATCCGCTTTGAGCCGAAGCGCCCTCCGGAGGTGACCGCCGAAGAAGATGGTCTCACAATCACGGTCTTTGACCAAAACCTCAAGGCCTCATTTGAGCTAAAGACGGACTACCTGACCCTGTCCGCGGCCACCCGGCCCCATCCGATCTCCCAGGAGATTGCCCAGCTCTTCAAGCTGCCCTTTGATGCCGACGGTTTCTTCATGGAGGCCCACCAGAAGCTGAGACCCCTGGACTTCGCCAGTAGCGGTATTTTTCTCTGCGGTCTGGCCCACAGCCCCAAGAATACCACGGAATGCATTGCCCAGGCCCAGGGGGCCGCGGCCCGGGCCCTGGGCATCCTGTCCCGGGAAGAAATGTGTGTCGATGCTGCGGTGGCCTGGGTCGATCCGGAAAAATGCGTTGTCTGTCTTACCTGCATGCGCACCTGCCCCTATGGGGTGCCCCGGTTTGACCAGACGGAGGGCGTCATCATCATCGACCCGGCGTCCTGCCACGGCTGCGGCAACTGCGCCAGCGCCTGTCCCCGCAAGGCCATCGAGGTGATGCACCACCGGGACAACCAGTTCATCGCCAAGATTTGCGCCATTGATATGGAGGAAGTGACGGAGGACCAGACCACGAGTTAGCTGTCGGTGGTCAGCAGAAAAAGGGCCCTGATTATCGTTTCGGCCAGAGTAGACAAACGAATATCGAATAAGGAATTTAACATGGAATTCACCTCCAAGATACTTGCTTTTGTGTGCACTTACTGCACTTACACCGCTGCGGATATGGCGGGCTCAGCCCGGATGCAGTACCCGTCCACGGTGCGCATCATCAAGTACCTGTGCACCGGCCGCATCGACATCATCCATATTTTGAAGGGGTTTGAGGCCGGGGCCGACGCCATCTTCGTGGGTGGCTGAGAGGCCGGCAGTTGCCATTTCCTGGAAGGAAATCTTAGAGCCCGCGAACGGATAGAGTACACCAAGAAACTGTTGGACGAAATCGGCCTGGGCGGCCGTCTGGAGATGTTTGAGATTGCGGCGTCCGATGCGCCCAAGTGGGTTGCCGCGGTCAAAGAGATGACTAAGCGGGTGGAGTCTCTGGGGCCCAATCCCCTGCGCCGGGACAGGCATCTCCATCCCGTAGTCGTAAAGCCACACGAGCTTGACCGGGCAACGAACTGAAAGAAAGGAAAGACAGAACATGGAACAACAGCCGGCAGTCCCGGCCACGAACGTGATGGGCGAGACTTCTGGGACCTCAACGGGATTTCAGCCCCAGATTGAGGCCTTGGTATGTACCTACTGCACCAATACGGCCGCAGATATAGCCGGATCCCAGCGGCTGCAGTATCCAGCGACGGTCCGGATCATGAAGTATCCGTGCACGGGTAGAATTTCCATCGAGCACATGTTGAAGGCCTTTGAGAACGGGGCGGACACGGTATTTGTAGCCGGCTGCGAAATCGGCAAATGTCACTTCGTGGAAGGAAATCTCCGGGCCCAGGAGAGAGTTGCGTACGTAAAGAAGCTGCTTGACGAAATTGGTCTTTCCGCCGACCGGTTGGAGATGTTTCATATCGGTGCGTCAGATCCTCATGGTTTTGTCCGGGCAGTCAAAGTGATGACCGAAAGGGCTAGTAAACTGGGGGCGAATCCGCTAAAATGACAGTTCACCGTTCGCGGACAACGGTGAACGGGTAACAGGGTGGAGACTAGTATGTCGGTAATACGTAAGGATGACCTTGACTCGCAATTTAAATCCGAAGTGGCCAAGAGGCTGGGCGGAAACAATATCAAACGGTGTTTCGCCTGCGGGACCTGCACCGCCAGTTGTCCGGTTAGCGGGGTCCGGGAAAGTTTTGACCCTCGCAAGATCATTCACATGATCCTTCTCGGGCAGAAGCAGCAGGTCTTGTCTTCGGATACCATATGGTATTGCTCTCTCTGGAATACCTGCTCCTTTGTCTGTCCGCAGGACGTGAGATTCAGCGAAGACATGGTCATTCTCCGGCAGATGGCCATCGAAAACGGCTACATCTCCAAGTCGTTCCTGGCCAGATGGCAACAGCTTGAAAGGCTTGGACAGCGGTTCAGGACTGAGATGCTGAACTCTTTTCTCGTCGAGAAAGGACAGGAGCAGCCTCTAAATCGCGAAGAAATCCTTCGGGAAGCATGCGCTCTTTGCATAGGTGGTAAGTAAGGTGAATAGCATTACCCAGCCCAGAATAGGTTCGGTACTGGTTATTGGCGGCGGAATCGCCGGCGTTCAAGCGGCGCTTGACCTCGCGGAGTCCGGCTTTTTTGTCTATCTCGTGGAGCAATCAACTGCCATTGGCGGCGTGATGGCCCAGCTTGACAAGACCTTTCCAACTAATGACTGCTCCATGTGCATACTCTCACCAAAACTGGTGGAATGCGGAAGGCACCTGAACATCCGGATACTGACCCTTTCGGAGGTGAAGGAGGTCTTTGGTACTGCTGGCCGCTTTAAGGTCAGGATCGTGCGGCACCCCCGATACATAGACGAGACAAAGTGCATTGCCTGCGGGACTTGCGCCGAGAAGTGTCCGAAGAAGGTCGATGACGAATTCAATGCCGGCCTTGCCCAGAGGAAAGCGGCCTATATTCAGTATCCGCAGGCTGTCCCTCTGAAGTACGCGATCGATGCCTCAAGCTGCATCTGGCTGAACAAGCCGGGGCGGTGCGGGGCCTGTGTGAAATACTGTCCCACGCAGGCCGTTGATCTTACCCAGACCGACCGGGAAGAAACGCTTGAGGTGGGTTCTATTGTCGTGGCCACGGGCTGCGGCCTGTCCCAGGGTACGATGTTTCAGTATGCCAATTCTCCCAACATGGTGACGAGTGTGGAGTTTGAGCGGATTCTGAGCGCTACCGGCCCCTTTCGCGGCCACCTGGTGCGACCCTCCGACGGGAATCCCCCGAAGAAGATCGCCTGGCTACAGTGCGTAGGATCGAGGGACAGGACCAACCGTTACTGTTCATCGGTCTGCTGCATGTACGCGATCAAGGAGGCGGTCATTGCCAAGGAGCATAGCTCGGCAGCTCTGGACACCGCTATCTTCTTCATGGACATGCGCACCTCAGGCAAGGATTTCGAGAGGTATTACCGACGTGCGGAAGCAGAATCCGGCGTTCGCTTCATCCGTTCCCGAATCCAGAATATCAGTCTTCTTGAGGATGGGGGGCTTTTGCTCCAATATGCCACCGAGGATGGTCGAATAAGCGCGGAGCCTTTTGATATGGTTGTCCTGTCCGTGGGCCTCAAGCCTGCGCCGGCCATGGTTGATCTAGCGGAACGGCTGGATGTGGAGGTGGATCAATACGGTTTTGTGGCAACCCAAGACCTTTCTCCTGTCGCCGCCTCGCGTCCGGGTATCTATGTCTGCGGGGCCTCCGAAGGGCCGAAGGATATCCCCCAGTCGGTCATGGAAGCGAGTGCCGCCGCCTGCGGAGCATCTTCCCTCCTTAGCGAGTCAAGATTTACCATGTCGCAGGAAAAGAGCTATCCTGCGGAGTCGGACGTCTTCGGAGAAGAACCGCGGGTGGGCGTCTTTGTGTGCCATTGCGGCACCAACATCGGCGGCGTGATCGATGTCGAAGGTGTGAGGGCCTATGCCGGCAGCCTTCCTGATGTGGCCTACGTCGAATCCAACCTCTTCACGTGTTCCCAGGACACCCAGGAGAAGATGAAGGCCGTCATCAAAGAGCACGGGCTTAACCGGGTCGTGGTAGCCTCCTGCAGCCCGCGCACGCATGAGCCTATCTTTCAGCAGACGCTGCGTGAAGCCGGACTGAACAAGTTCCTTTTCGACCTCGTGAATATCAGAGATCAGGGATCGTGGGTACATCGGAATGAGCCGGAGCAGGCCACGGACAAGGCCAAAGATCTGATCCGCATGGCGGTGGCCAAGTTGCGTCTGGCCGAGGCCCTGCCCGGCATGAAGCTCCCCGCCAGCAGGGACGTTCTGGTAGTGGGAGGCGGCGTGGCAGGCATGGTCAGCGCCCTGGAGCTGGCTGACCAGGGCCACATCGTGCACCTGGTAGATAGGGGCCAGCTTCTCGGGGGCCAGGCGCTTTTGCTGCGGCAGACATGGCAGGGAGAAGATATACCGTCTTATGTAGCTCGCCTGGTTGATGCCGTCACTGCCCACGAACTCGTGCGGGTTTACCTTCAGACTACGGTCGAGGGCGTTATCGGTTCGGTCGGAAATTTTGCGACGACGCTAGTGTCTATTGAGGACGGCAGCATCCGCAAGATCGAACATGGTGCGGCTATTCTGGCTACCGGCGCCGGGCCCGCAAGGACGGAAGAATACCTGGCCGGACAAGATCCGCATGTCTATCAAGGGGTCGAGCTGGATCAGGTCATAGCCCGAGAACCGGAGAGGATAAAGCTTGCGCAATCGGCTGTCTTCATTCAGTGTGTCGGCTCCCGTGACGAGCTTCGCCCGTATTGCAGCCGGATCTGTTGCACGCACAGCATAGCCAACGCCCTGGAATTAAAAAGGCTGAATCCGAAAATAGAGGTCTACATCCTCTACCGCGACCTGCGCACCTACGGCAAACGGGAGGTCCTTTACCGCCAGGCGAGGGAGCAGGGAATTATCTTCCTGCGCTACGATCCGACGGACAAGCCCCGGGTGGAGTTTACGGCCGGCGCCGGCGGCGTCTCTCGTCTGAAGGTGGCAATGACCGATCGGATTCTGGGCGAGGCCCTTACGATCTATCCTGATTTCGTCTCTCTGGCCACGGCGATCGAGTCAACAGGGCAGAAGAAGCTGGCGGCGATGTTTAAGGTACCGGTCAACGATGACGGCTTCTTCATCGAAGCCCACATGAAACTGAGGCCGGTCGATCTTACGACCGAAGGGGTTTTCGTGTGCGGCATGGCGCACTATCCCAAGCCTATGGAGGAGAGTATCGCTCAGGCCAAGGCAGCAGCGGGGCGGGTTGGTGCCCTCTTGGCAAAAGGATTTCGCGAGATCGAGGGGGTGGTGGCCGCTGTCAGCCCCGACCTTTGTGTGTCCTGCCTGACCTGCGTCAGACTATGTCCTTTTCATGTCCCGGCCATCAACGCCGAGGGCAAGGCCGAGATCGATCCGGCCGGTTGTCAGGGTTGCGGAATATGCGTGGCCGAGTGTCCGGCCAAGGCCATCACTTTCAAGTATCTCACCGATAAACAGGTCATTGCCGGATGCAGGGCCTTGTTAAGAGAGGCGACAGGTTGAAAGACTTTACTCCAGTTATCGTAGCTTTTTGTTGCAAGTATTGAGCCTATTCTGCGGCTGACCTGGCAGGCTCGGCGCGATTGCAATACCCATCCAATGTTCGGATCGTACGGGTTCCGTGCACCGGACGGGTGGATATTATCCATATCCTCAGGGCCTTGGAAGAGGGGGCGGATGGTGTTTACGTAGCCGGGTGCCTCGAGGGTGATTGCCACTTCCTGACCGGCAACCTCAAGGCCAGAAAAAGGGTTAATTATGTGAAGGGCCTCTTGCGCGACCTTGGCCTGGAGCCGGAAAGGGTGGAGATGTATAACATGTCCGCGGCTCAGGGCCCTCGTTTCGTCGAGGTGGCAAAAGAGATGGTAGAGCGGATAGAGAAGCTCGGGCCGAGTCCGCTACGTGGAGAACGAGGTAACTACTCAGGTTGATAGTCTGTAGGTGTTAAGGTGAATAGGTAAAAAAGAAAAATTCGAAATTACGCTAAGTTCAGAGCATTTGAACTTGCTGATGAGATCCTGTTCGTGTCTGATACGTTCGTTGCTCTGCCCCTAACAGACTACAGACTAAACAACCTGAGTAGTTACAGAACGAGGAGAATAACGTATGATTGTTGGCGAACAGAAGCCATTTGCTGAAATTGTCGAGATGCTGAAGGGGTTCCAAAAGATCCTGGTTCTTGGTTGTGGCACCTGCGTAACGGTGTGTTTTGCCGGCGGCGCCAAAGAGGTGGAGATCCTTTCGTCGCTGATTCGCATGGACCGCAAGAAAAAAGGGGAACCAGTCGAGATCGTTGAGAATACCCTGGTCCGGCAGTGTGATCCGGAATATCTCCAGGAGCTCTCCGGGTCCATAGACGAGTACGACGCGGTGCTGTCCATGGCCTGCGGCGTAGGCGTCAATTTCCTGGCAGATACCTATGCGAACATTGTTTTCCTCCCCGCACTGAATACCAAATTCATGGGAGTCACGGAGGAACACGGCGTCTGGTCCGAGCGCTGCGCCGGCTGCGGCCAATGCATTTTGGACATGACCGGCGGACTATGTCCCATAGCCCGATGTTCCAAAGGCCTCTTCAATGGCCCCTGCGGCGGTTCGATCAATGGGAAATGCGAGATAAGCAAGGACGTGGACTGCGTATGGCAGCTAATATATGACCGTCTGAAGGGTCTCAATCGACTGGAAAAGCTTGACGAGATTCTCCCCATAAAGGATTGGTCGGCGAGTCCCCACGGTGGTCCGCGGAAGATTGTGAGAGAGGATCTAAGGGTATGAAATCGGGAAGCAATCTGGAGAGAATACTGGAAAGCGGGCAGTTCGCCGTAACCTCGGAGTGCGGGCCACCCAAGGGAACTTCGGGCCAGGTGGTCAAGCGCAAAGGGGAACTCCTGAAGACCTGCTGTGACGCCTTGAACATAACGGACAACCAGACGGCCATCGTGAGGATGTCCAGCCTCAGCGGGTGCGTTCTTCTAAGGGAACTTGGCATAGAGCCGGTGATGCAGATGGTGGTGCGTGACCGAAACCGGATCGCCATTCAGAGCGACATTCTGGGTGCCGTCGCCCTCGGGGTCCGGAACCTGCTTTGCCTGTCCGGAGATCATCAGAGGTTCGGTAATCACCCCGCGGCAAAGGGAGTCTATGATATCGACTCCATACAGTTGATCCAGGCGGTAAAGCGGATGCGCGATGAAAAAAAGTTCATAAACGGAGAGGATATCTCCGGTGAAGTTCCGCTTTTTATCGGGGCGGCAGCCAATCCCTTTGCAGATCCTTTTGAGTTCAGGGTCAGAAGACTGGCCAAGAAGATAAAGGCCGGGGTTGATTTCATCCAGACCCAGGGGATATTCGATGTGGAAAGGTTCTCGCGTTGGATGGCCCTGGCCAGAGACGAGGGCCTGCATGAGAAGGTGCATATCCTGGCCGGGGTTATTCCCATCAAATCCGTGGGCATGGCGCGGTACATGGCCAAGAACGTGGCCGGCATTTCCGTGCCGAAGGAGCTGGTCACCCGGATGGAAGGGGCCAAGGACGCCAAGGGAGAAGGTCTAAAGATAGCCAACGAGATCATTGAGCAGGTCAAGGAGATTGAAGGGGTTCACGGCGTTCATATCATGGCCGTGGCCTGGGAGGATATCGTGCCGCGCATTGTTGAGGAGGCAGGGCTGATGCCCAGGCCCATAGTGTAACGGCGCCGAATACGACGTCCGTCGGGATAGAATTCTGAATTCCATTTCATGATCCGGAGTAATCTCTGATCATGAGCGTTAGCTTTAGACAATACTGAAAGGCCCAAAAGGAGGGCTCATGGAAACTAATCCAAAGATCATGGTTGTGGACGATGATCCGGACATGCGTGAAACCTTGGAGTTGATACTGGGAACGGCCGGATACACAGTGGTAATGGCCTGCAACGGAGAAGATTGCCTTGCAAAACTAAAGGACGAGCAGCCTGACCTCCTTATTCTTGATCTCCTTATGCCGAAGATGGACGGTTTCGAGGTGTGCAAGGCACTGAAGGATCCGAGGCGGGCCAAGTATGCCCATATGCCGATTATCATTCTCAGTTCCATTCGGGAAGGGATCAGCCAGCGCCGCTATGAATTGGAGACCGGCGTTCAGCTTGATGTTGACGACTATGTTGAAAAACCGGTGGAAAGCATGGTGTTGCTGGAGCGGGTGGGAAGAATACTGAAGAAATAGGCTGCAAGACAAGTCATTCCGCGAGGTGCATTCGTGAAAAGATGATGACGTCGACTTTTGTTCTGCGGTAAAGCTTCTCTTGGAAAGCAAGGGCTACGAGGTTTTTCTGGCTCATGACGGACAGGCGGGGCTGGAGCAGACCCGCACGCTGAAGCCGGACCTCGTGATACTGGACGTAATGATGCCCAAAATGAACGGGTATGACGTTAGTGTGGTCTTGAAGGCCGATCCCGACCTGAACCGGATACCGGTCATGGGTCTAATGACCGAGGCTGACGACTACATTGCCAAGCCGGTTGATTCGGCCGAGCTCGTCAAGCGGGTGGAAGAGTTCCTGGGCAAGGCATAGCGTAGTTAGTGGCTAGTGGAGAGTGGCGAGTGGCTAGTGAAAAACTGCTCGAACATTCGCGCGGACAGGTCAAATCCTGCGAAGTAATTCTATAGGGACAGGGTCATGCTGACCAAACCGAAGATAATGGTGGTCGAGAACAGTGTTGCCGTCAGGGAGAAGATCAACGAGCTCCTAACAGGCCGGGGATACAACCTCCGCACGGTGGAGGATACCCGGGAGGCATTGGAAATTATCCAGAAGAATCCCGGCGGTGTTGACATCATGCTGCTGTCTCTCGAACTCCCGAACCTCTCCGCCATGCCTCTCCTGGAGACCCTGCGGAGGGCCAGAAGCAAGATCCTGGTCATGGCCTTGTCCTCCGACTGCGGTGAAGAGGCCATTGAGGCCATCCATGCCGGGGCCTACGATTGTCTGCGAAAGACGTTTTCGGCAGACCGCTTTTGGACGAAGATGAACCGGGCCATCGAGATGTTTCACCTGAAGCGGGAGCTGACAGCGTTGCAGAGGGAACGACACTCCATGGATGGTCATCCATCAAACACCATGCGGGTTATCTTCGACAGCGTGCCGGACGGTATCCTGGTCACGGACCTGCATGGAAACCTGGTCTTCTGCAATGTCGCCGGGGCCGGTATGCTGGACATCACCTGTGATGAGCTGGGCCGCCCGGTTCAACAGGTCATACCGAACAAGGAACTCGAGAGACTCCTGATCGAGTCGACCAGAATAGCAGGCCCGGCCTGGCCTGCAGTTCATCATGAGGTGTGCCTGATGGAGATGGGCGAGAAACGCCTGCGCCTCCACACCGGACCGGTGATCGATAAAGAAGGCTCGCTCATCGGGGCGGTGGCCCTGATCCACGACGTCATGCATATCAGCGGCATGGACTCGGTGAAGGACGACTTCATATTCATGGTTTCGCATCAGCTAAAATCTCCCTTGAGCTCCATGCTGATGCAGCTCTCGGTGGTCGTGGACGGCCTGGCCGGCGAGCTGACGGCCAAGCAGAAGGACCTCCTGAGCAAGA
>CAZDYX010000013.1:0-10501 GCA_964509775.1 uncultured Desulfobulbia bacterium
GCTCGGCACCTCGAAGGGCAGTTTGTCGATAATCACCGAGGTCAAGGCCTCGCCCGGCACATCCACCCCTTCCCAGAAGCTTGCCACCGCAAGGAGTATTGAGTCGCGCTCTTTTTGGAAGGTATCGAGCAAAAGGGTTTTCGGGGCCATGCCCTGCATGAGCAGGAGATAGGGAATCCTCCCCTGCAAGGCGCCATATACGTGGTGCATGGCATGAATGCTGGTAAAGAGCAGCAAGGCCCGTCCACGGCCGGTCAAAAGGAGCTCTTCGATCTTTTCACCAAGCGCCGAAAGAAAGCGGGACGGCTCGGGAAAACCATCATCCGGCACATAGAGCAGGGTCCGGTCTTTATAGTCAAAGGGTGAAGGCAGGATGAGCGCCTCCATATCAGGGGGCAGACCAAGCCGGTCCTGAAGATAACGAAAGCTCGTACCCACGGTCAGGGTCGCCGAGGTCAAGATGCAGGCAACGACCTTCGAATAGAGATGTTTTTGGATATCATGGGCAAGATCAATGGGCGAGGATCCGAGTTGGATGGTTCTTTCGCGACGTTCAAACCAACGGATAAACAGAGGATCGTGTTGCTCGGTGATAAGGGTTAGTTTTCCTCGTAGTTCCTCGGCCCGGCGAAAAAGAGAGGCCCAGAGTTCCTCTTGCTGGGTCAGGCGATCAAGCGCAAGTACAAGGCCCTCGATTCTTGCCTGCAGGTCAGCAAGCCCCTGGGGCCAGCCGGGTTCATTTTCAATTCAGAGGAATGAGAAAAGTTGTCAAGAAGACCGAAATTTCTTTAAAATATATTTAACAAATTTTACACACTTTCAGAGGCAGGGGGAATTTGCCTTTTTCCTTGGGAAAAAGGAGTCCAAAATGGTCGATCTCGGTCAAGAGCGTCCGGGCCCGATCAATGATTTTCTGCTGTTCCTTTTTTTTTAAGGCGAGCCTTGCCGTGTTTTCAATATCTCGGCCCAGATCCAGGAATTGGTAGAGGCTGATAGCAGTGCCAAAATACTGGGTGGCCACGTTTTCAAGATGATGGGCCTCATCAAAAATGACCGATTCGTACCGAGGCAACACCTCGGCAAAACCCGATCGTCTGAGGCCAAGGTCAGAGAAAAAGAGATGATGATTGACAATGACGATGCGGGCGCCGGCGGCGAGCCGGCGCAACTGGGAGATAAAGCAGGCCGCCCCTTCCGGGCAAAGGTTCCCTAGACATTTTTCCGTGGAGGAGCAGATTTCCCGCCACAGCAAAGAGTTATCAGTCATCCAGGGGAGCTCCACCCGATCGCCGGTCTCGGTGGTTTTAAGCCACTCGCCAATTCGATGGAGTCCGTCTCCAAAATCAAAAAGCCGCAGCTTGCTGGCCGCGAGGGCTTGTTTCCAGCGGGTCAGGCAGATATAATTCTGCCGGCCCTTGACACCTAAGGCGATAAGTTCCGGGTCCACATACCGTTTAATAAAGGGAATCTCTTTGCGCAGGATCTGTTCCTGAAGGTTAATGGTGGCGGTGGAGACGACGACCTTCTGCCCGCTTAAGACCGCGGGGATAAGGTAGGCCATGGTCTTACCAATGCCGGTGCCGGCCTCGGCAGCGAGTATTCCTCCTGCCCTCAGCACCCGTGCCACGGCCAAGGCCATTTCCAGTTGACCCGGCCGGTTTTGATAATGCGGCAGATGCCGGGCGAGCACCCGGTCCGGACCAAAAATATGGGAAATATCATTGGGCGTTGGCATGGTCAGCAAATGGATGCCTTTTAGTAACTACTCAGGTTGTTTAGACTGTAGTCTGTTAGGGCTGTGCAAAGAACGAATCAAGGATACCAACACCTGCTCTGAGCTTTGTGTGATCTCGCATGGTTATTCCCCCTATCCACCTAAACACCTACAGACTATCCACCTGAGTAGTTACGCCTTATAAATGAAGAACGTTTTAAAAAAAGCCGAGCCATCACCAAGGTTTTCGTTGCTCTTGCCGGGCAGACGATTATGCTTGACAGTTCTTAAGGACCTTTGATATGTGAAAACCAGGAGCAAGATTTTGTCGAGATCGTTTTGTAAGAATAACCGGTTATTTAAATGTTAGAAAGGAGGTTATCCATGAAAAAGATTGAAAAAATTTTGGTACCTGTCGATTTTTCCCCCAATTCAACCGTTCTCCTAGATACGGCCGTGATGTTTGCAGATAAATTTAAGGCCGATGTGCATGCGATCTTTGTGGTACAAACCATCCAGGATTATTCGGGTTTTTATGTCCCGCATATTCCCATCAATAAACTTGAGGAGGACATGGTCCGGGCGGCAGAAGGCAAGATGGACAATTTCATCGCCGAATACCCCGGGGCCGCGGCAATCACCCAAAAAAAAGTCTTTGCCGGCGAGGTGGCCGAAGAAATCGTGGAATACGCCAAGAGGGAGGCCGCAGATCTTATCATCATGGGGACCCATGGCTATAAAGGCCTTGAGAAGATACTCTTCGGCAGTGTGGCGGAGAAGGTGGTGAAAATGGCCGGTTGCCCGGTATTGACGATAAACCCTTATAAATAATTTTAGCGGGGGAGCCGGGGAAGAAAAATCCCCGGCTTATCGATTATGCGCCGTCTAGGAGAAGAAGGAAAATGAGGCCGGCTGATCGTAGAGTAAGGATGCGGATCCCGGCCCGATTTAAGGTCGATTATTTTCATCAAGGTAATTTTCTCATCTCATACAGTAACAACATCTCGGTGGAGGGGATGTTTATCTGTACCGAAAACCCTCCTCCGGTCGGGACCTGTCTCACCCTGGTCTTCTCCATCGGTGATGTTCACGAACTTTCCGTGGGCGCCAAGGTGGCATGGGTGAATCCATCCGGGTCCCCCGGGACCGCGGGGATTGGGGTACAATTTATGCAACCGCCTTCGATGCTTAAAGAGACAATCCTACAACTTGTCAATCGCGTGGCAGTGTTGGAAAAGGAAACATGCGGCATGTGATCTTCGGGCTTGGTTCAACGAACAATGAGAAGGAATTCTATTTTCACGGTAAATTATTCAAAGAAAACCACGGAACAAGGAGGCATTGCTTTTCCCTTGGACAAAGCAAACGATCAACAAGGCCTGGTGATCCTGTACACGGGAAATGGGAAGGGTAAGACCTCTGCCGCCTTGGGGCTTGCCTTGCGGGCACTTGGTCATGGACACAAGGTGCTCATTGTTCAGTTTATTAAAGGCCCCTGGCAGTCTGGCGAGGAGAAGACCCTGGGACAACTTTCCCCTGCCGTTGAGATAATGAAGACCGGCCGAGGTTTTACCTGGCAGTCCGAAGATCTCGAACTGGACCGGTCCGCGGCCCAAGAAGGTTGGAAGATTGCCTGGCAAAAGGTTATGGAGGGAGGGAATGACCTGGTTATACTGGACGAACTCACCTATCTTATTACCTACGGCATGGTTGACGAGGCAGAGGTCATTCGGCTCATACGTGAACGTCCCAGGAAGACGACCCTGGTCATCACCGGCCGGCAAGCAAGCCCGGCCCTTTTCTCTGCGGCCGATCTGGTGACTGAAATGAAAGAGGTCAAACATCCCTATAGCCAAGGAATGGCAGCCCGCCAGGGGATTGAGTTTTGATGCTGCTATTCGTAATTTCCAATTCTTAATTACACAGGTCGGGGCGACTTGTTGCAAGGCCGACTATCCTTAGGATGCGTTACATAATAACTTGACCAATTAGAGTTGGGCATAGGGTATGGTCATGCCGGGGAATTACATGCTGCATCCCCGCAAAATTGCGACCTTGTGCGGATAACAGGTTGCAATTGTACAGGGTGTAGCCCTGACGGGGCGTCATATACCAGCCCAGGGCAACGCCCTGGGTTAGAAACGGACCACAGATTATAGCCCTGTAAGGGCGTGACATATATTGTTGTCGTCCCTTTCTTATGTCTCGCCCTTACAGGGCTTAATACCTTTTTTCTTTGCATTCCCAGGGCGCTGCCCTGGGCTGGTATGTTTTGCCCTTTCAGGGCGGGTTTGAATGTCGAACCTTAGGTTATCCGCACAGGTCGAAAAATTGTTCAGGTTATTATGTAACGCATCCTTACGGAGTTATTCCAAAAAAAGCTTTTCCCTTGACATTCTTTTCCTGTTCCAACTAGCCTAAATATATATGGTCACCAAGGTGACCTGCCTTACTTAATTGTTTGCACCCGATTAGTTCTTTTTCAAAAATATTCCTGGGATTATAATACAGCATGTAACTTCCGCGCGAACCCCTGAGCAAAAATGGATATTAACACCAGTCCCACTAAAAACATCCACTTTGAACAGTTGGCCGACCTGCTCATGGACCTGAACGACGTCCTTATCTGTCTTTGTGAGGACGGTCGGATAACCCGTCTTTTCGGCAGGGTCGAAGAGTTGTTCCGCCAACCCCCCGAGGCCCTTACCGGCAAAGACATCGGGAGCATATTTTCAGATGATATTCTGGCGGATTATTATCTTGACCCCTTACGGAAGATCTTTCATACCAGGATACGCATTCCAGGACCAAGCCTGGTGCCGGTCTCGGTTTCCATCCATCGGGACAATCTTTGCAGTGGGCGTTGCGGATTCCTTCTCACCGTGAGGGATATCAGCGAAAAGCTCAAACTACAGGAAAGCATACGGCGGCTGGCCATTCTGGAATATGAAAAGAAACGGGCCGATCAAGCCGAACATATTTTTTCCGAACTCATTCATAATGTAAAAAACCGGTTGGTGGCGACAGCCGGTTTTGCCCAGATCTTGGCAAAACACACCCAACGCCTGGGGCTAGGCGTGGTAAACCTTTTTCAGGACCGGCAGAAGGCGGTAGAGCTCCTGGGGCCATTGTTGTCGAAACTTCAACAGATTACGGGACAAATTTTTTCCCAGGTTAACGAAACCCTCACCATTGTTGATACCGCCAACAAAAAAACCTATTGGGACCGGGAACAGACCCGGCGGGAAATAAATCTCAATGAACTCTTGCAGACCGAGCTTCGGATTATCACCATGGCCACCAAAACCGCGGGTACTCAAAAGGTGATGCAAATGGCCAACCAACTGCCCCCCGTCATCGGTGTTTATTCGGATTTCAGTCAGATCTTCGTGAATATTTTTAATAATGCCTTCGATGCCATGCACGACTCGAAAAACAGGAGTCTTACCATCAAGACCTGTTGTGAGGAGCACTTTAATATTGTTGAAATTACCGATTCCGGCCCCGGTGTGCCGGAAGATCTGCGGGAAAAGATCTTTGAACCTTTTTTTACCACGAAGGCAGTGCATGGTCCTAACGGTACTGACCGACCATCCGGCACCGGTTTGGGTTTAAGCAGCGCCAAGAGGATATTGGGCCGCTATGCCGGAGATATCCGCTGTCTTGACGGCCCCAAAGGCGGGGCGACCTTCAGGGTTCGTATCCCCTACCCCAAGGAGATCCATAAAAAACTTTCCGGCCTTCAAGGTGATATTCTGGAACAGGAGTTACAACGTATTGTCAATGGAGTGGAGTACCTGCCCACCGTGCCTGGGGTCCTGATCGGCATCTCTGAGGCGATTGAGGGACAAAAGGCAATTAATACGATTGCCGGACTCCTGGCCAAAGATTATGCACTGGTGGAAAAGGTGCTCTCCGTGGTGACTTCGGCCTTTTTCGGGCTCCGGAGAAAAATAACCTGTATTGAAGAGGCGGTGGTGTATCTGGGGCTTCATGAGCTCCAGAATATTGTGCAGACCCTCCTGGTCTCCAATTCTCTTTTTGCAGGGCAAAACATACCTTTTATAGAAAGGCTGTGGCACCATTCCCTGAGTACCGCCCTGCTCACCGAGGAATTGTGTTCCCGAATAAAGAACAGACAGGAACTGGCCGGCGCCTATTTGGCGGCGTTACTCCATGATGTGGGAGAGATTGTGATGGTCCAAGGATTTCCCGCCGATCATCATGAGGAGATGAGACTACTTGAAGGGAGGCAGGGGATTATAGATCATACCGACAATCTTATCCTTCATACCCACATAGGATATGTTTTTTTAAAGAGTCGTGCCGGCCTTGCGGAAGAGCTCCTGCAACCCATTCTTTTTCATCATCATCTGCCCTTGGCCGAACACCCCCTGCTTTCAAAAATTATCTTTCTTGCTGACAAGATTGAACTTTATTACCCGAAGGCCAATGCCACCTACCGTCTTACTATCCAGGAACTCTTCAAAAACCTGTTGGCCATTAGCCCTTCAGAACTGGAGGTCATAAGAAAAAAGGCGGCAAATAAGTTCGATTTTTGGGTGGAAAAGGTTGGGGCCAAAAAAAAGGTCGATGAAACTGGCAATTTTTCCCCGGGGCCGAGAAAGGCCGAGCATGAAATGAAGAGGAAATAAGAGCATGAACGAGCCTGGACGAGATCGTAAGGGTGAATTATCCTGTTAATAAAAAACGGTCTCGACACCTAACCTCTAAGAATTAGTGCGTTAATTCAAGAAAGAAAAAAAGGACGGATTATCAGAATGATACAAAACGATCAAGACCTTTAGTCCTCAAATTCCATTGATACAGGCTGTTGAAAACTCCTTTTTCCCCATTCCTAAAATCCTTGCTTTTGGACTTTGACAGCAAGACCGATTCCTAATATTTAAGCACTAATAATTCTTAACAACCAAAGTCTTGTGTTTTAAGCAACCCTTAATCCATTGACTTTTACAGGTGTATTATGCTCTGGAATGAGATTAAAGATCTGGTAAAGACAAAACTTCCAATCACCTCCTATCAACTCTGGATTGAAAAACTACACTGTATTTCGGATAACAATGGATCGTTAGAACTTGCCTGCCCGGATAATTTTTCTTTGTCCTGGATAACCGAGAATTATCTTCCCATTATCAATGACTCCCTGGCAGAGGTTGGCAAGGGTACGGTAGCGGTGCAACTCCGTGTTGCCTCATCCGTCGATGACGGTAAGGGCCATGGCCAGGGGACCCCTGCGGCAGAACAATTATACCTCCCCAACATGCCGCCTGTCCGTTCCTGGGTCCGCACCCTACACCCAAAATATACCTTTGATCAGTTTGTGGTGGGCGATTGCAATTCCTTGGCCTATTCAGTGTGCCAGGCCGTTGTCTCCGGCGATACCTCCATTGGACCGTGTGTCTATATCGAGGCGGGAACGGGCCTGGGGAAAAGTCACCTGTCGCACGCTGTTTCCCATCATCTGTTGCAATATTCGCCAGGGACCCGGCTTCATTTTCTTACCGCCGAACAGTTTACGAGTGAAATGGTGCGGGGAATCAAGACCAATACCATGGAGCAGGTAAAGGAAAAATACCGAAATCACTGCGATGTTCTTGTCCTTGAGGGTGCCCATACCCTGGTCGGACGAGAAAAAACGCAGATTGAGCTCGCTCAAGCGCTCGATGTGCTTATGGAAAAGGGAAAGGTAATCCTTTTTACCGGGGCCATGGCCCCCTGGAAGATAACGGGTCTCAATGAAGAGATCCGGTCCCGCCTCAATGCCGGGGTGGTCACGAGCATAAATCCTCCCGAATTCGAAACCCGACTGCTAATCGTCAAACGAAAGAGCGAAAATTACAATATGGCCCTTTCGGAAGATATTATCGGGTATCTTGCCGAGAATATTCGCGGCGACATCAGACAGGTGGAAAGTGCGGTTGCCGGGCTGCGGGCCAAGTCCACCCTATTAAATCAGACCCCGGATCTTGATATGGCGCGGGAGATTGTGCAAACCATTGTCGGGACCCATTCCTCAGGCCTCACGGTCGAGGCCATACGGAATTTTATCAGCGCTCAATACCGGATTTCGATAAGCGATCTTCAGTCCAAATCCCGCAAGAAAAACGTCTCTGCTCCCCGTCAGATAGCTATGTATCTGGCCCGAAAACTGACGGATCAAGGCCTTGTCGATATCGGCAAGGCCTTTGACCGGGATCACTCTACGGTGGTCCACTCCATCCGGGTAGTGACCGAACTGATTATTCGCGATGGCAGTATCCGCGGCCAGGTTGAGCTCCTCACCAGGAAATTGCAGGAGGGTAAAAAGTGAGACGAGGAAATCGCGCCTTCGGTTTTGAGCCTGCCTCCTTGCCCACGAAAATTTCCGTTCGGCCTCGTTACGAGGCTAATTTTTCGGCTGCTTCTTATATTCCACCAGTTCAGTAATCTTGTCTCCCTCAAACCTTGTCCGTTGCCCCTGGGCGCGGACCAGCTTATGGGTGCCATTTGCATCAATCCAGACATGACCGGGCGGTACCAGCATGGCTAGCAAATTGCCCGACACCGTGAGCCCGATTTTTAGACAATCCATTGTCCCGGCAGGCACGGCCACTTTTTCCCGGCCCTGTACTTCCCACTCCAGGGTCGATTTCTGTAGGCTGCCATCCATAACACCCACCGTCTCCACCAGACCATTGGTCTTGCCCTCGGCGGCCGCCAGGCCAAGATAATACCTTGCAAACGGCTCCACCACGAACTTCCCTTCAGGCCGGGGGATGGATTGTTCCTTGGACTCCCCGTCAGGTCCGGTGAGGGTGGCCGTGATCTTTTCCTGGTCAAGGCGCAGTTTGATTATGGTCATCACCCCATTCTTCACCTTCTTCCGGTCATAGGTAAGCGGCAGGAGGGTGTCCGGATCAAAGGTCACCTCAAAGATATCGGATTCCCCATTTGGACGTGTCCTTTTTTCAAACCAGCGATGGTTTTTCCCTTCCCGACTGACCCGAAGCACCATCTCACCCTGGATGGTATTGTCAGAGGCATTCCGGGTTGCATAGCGCATGGTTTCCTCATAAAGAAGGATATCCTCGGCCCAGACCGTGGAACTGACCGAAAGGGCCGGGATCAGTCCCATGAGACAGAAAAAAATAATCGCGGTTATTATTCGAGTCCAAGGCATCATACCCAATACCTCCATAACAGCTTAAGAAGAGACCTATCTGGCCTGCCGGGTTCGTTCAAAAAGGCCTTGTTTATTACCCGAAAGGTAGCACAGAGTATCCATTACCGTAAAGTACAAAATGGGGCGGCCCTCTTCCATCCTTTCCGCGCGAGGCCGCCTAGAGATTACCAAGGGGCGTCTCTAGCAGCCAGACGGCAATGACGAGACGACCAGAAATCCTTCTTAATGTAACTTCCCAGCGATAAATGGCCGATGGGGAACTGGACTTCAAGGAGAGAGCGTTGGGACATGGTGTATCCTGTACGGGTTTCCATTAATGTGATTGATATATGTCTCAAACTGCGCTACATTGTAGCTACACAATGCAGGAGGTATGATCATGCCGGAAACCGTTATCCGATCGCGTATCGACAACAACATCAAGCTGGAGGCCCAGGCTCTCCTGGAGCGCTTCGGCCTCACCATGAGCGAGGCCATCCGCCTTTTTCTGCACCAGGTGGTTATCGAAAAGGGGCTTCCCTTTCAGGTCAAGCTGCCCAAGGAACAGGCCCTGGAACATGATCGCTGGTTCCGGAGCCAAGTAGAGGCAGCGCTGGCCGAGGCGGACAATCCGGAGACCGCTTTTGCCCCCCACGATACCGTCCGTGACCAGTGGGCCGCCAAACGTCAGGCCTTGGCCAAACGGGCTGGAAAGTCTGTAGCTTGACGGCACTTCTTCCGGGACTAAAGATAAGGAGGCCCTAGCTTCGGCAGGCCAGAATTTCCAAACAGGCTCTAAGCCTTGCGCAGTTTTTCCAACTGAGGTCGTAGCGAGTACTTTCGGACGTGCTTGCTGATCTGGCCATTAAGGTAGGATTGCCACTCCGCGGCCCGGTTCGCACCCAGGAAGGCCTGCCGGGCCTTTTCCAGCCAGCGGATGGCGTGGTGGTAGGCCTGTGACCTGCCTGCGTCCATAATCTCCTCGGCCTGGCGGCGGCACTGGCGTATGACCCAATCAGGGCGGCTGGAAAGCGCGCTGTCAACCACCCGCTCCAGGTCGGAGTAGCCGACGTACGAACGTTTGTCCACGGTCTCGATGGCCTGATCTATGAGTCCCTCATGGAGATAGATCGCTATGGCGTCGTAGGCGGAAGGTACGGCGGCCATTCGGTCGAGCATTTCAGCCTTGACCAGGGGCCAGGTTGTGCCCGCCGCTGCCTCAACCGCGATATAATCCTCCAGGCGGAAAGATTGAAGAAAGGCGACTTGAGCCGCCTTGAGGGCTATTTCCGGCTGATGTCTTTGGGGCGCGAAATCGCGTAACCAGCGCGCCAGTGCCAGGGTACCCTCAGAGAAGGTCAGTCCGTGTTCGGCGATTTTTAGCGCCTCGACCGGGTGGTCGTGGTCGCTCAGGGTTTGGGCTACGGCCAGGATCTCATCGGCCGCGGTCGAGTATTGCATAACACTATCCATTGCCTCCTGAACACGGCCCAACTTTACGAGCATGGTGAGATAGCGGGTCGTCTGCCCCTCGGCCTCGGCCAGAAAGAGGAATTCGGCGGTCCGGCCCTGGCGCTCCAGCACGTTCAACCGGACCGCGGCCAGGTCAGTACCATACCAGCGGG
>CAZDYX010000013.1:10511-24062 GCA_964509775.1 uncultured Desulfobulbia bacterium
CTCGTCGGGGATATCTCCCTGCAACACCTTTTTAAGGGCGGGATCGTCCCACCCCTCTTCCGCCGCGGCAACCGCCACCTGGAACCCCTCGTCAATACCGTAATCCACGATCTCATCCTGCCAGCCGTTCAGTTTCTTCACCCAGGCCTTACGTTCAGCGGCCGACAGTTCGGTGCTGAGAATGGCCTCGGCAAAGAGCGGCCCCAATTCTTCAAACACCCCGCCCAGTTCACCATCGGAATCATCGAATTCATTCCATTGACTAACAAAAGGCTCGATGATCGCCTCCAGGATAAGCAGGGCATTGCGTCCATCGCCTCCTTCCAGAAAGGGACGCGCCTTTGCGAGCAATTCCCGCATCTCGCCTGCGACCTCTTGGCCGGCATGATAGTCGCTCGAGTCGTGATGGCGCATAAGGAGTTTGGCCTGCTGACGAAAAATGGTGGGGTCAAGCTGCGTCTGCCTTTGGCGGGGCGGACTTGCCGGCGGCGTGGACGTCCGTTTGCGGGCCACCTCCGCCTCGAGCAACTCTATCAGGCGGGGTTGTTTCGCCAGGAGGCCAGTCATCAGGGTAACCAGTTCCTCGTGCCCAAAATCGGCCAGCAGGTCGGCTACCGAGGGGTGTTTGGTTATCCGGTCGGGTTGATGAAGATAGCTGAGCAACACGGCCACGATGTGCTTGCAGTCTCCATTCCGATCGAAGGGACAGTTGCATACCGCCTTGACCAGTTCGCCATCCGAAAGCTCGATCGTTACCTCGTATGGCTCATAATTGCTGCCCTCAACCCGGGCGAACAGCGTTTCCCCGCGCTGATGCAGTTCGACCACCACGCCCTGGCTGAAATAGTCCTGCCCCTTATTGAATGATGCGGCCGACGCACGGCTGCGAATCAATGCATCTGAAATCGGCATTCTTCTACCCCATCAATTCCAATTGGTCCAAAAGGTCGATCACCGGCTCCACTGCCTCGGAGACCAGCGGGGCCATGAGGAGCATAATCGCCACAAGGAATAACTTTATCTGCGCCATGTCTTCCTTTTAGCAATCGGAAGGCATGGTTGTCAAGGGCGGCATATGTTCTTTCGTCCCGCCGGGGCGCGGCAATTTGTCGGCCTCACAAAAAGTCGCTCCGCCGACGCGACAATGTTGGTAAGTGCTTGATTTTACAAGTCAGCAGAGCCTCTTGCAAAAATCGTCACACCGGTGAAAACCGGTGTCCACTGATTTTCGCAACTTGCTGAAATTCCTGGATTCCGGCTTGCGCCGGAATGATGAAAAACTAGGAATTTCGACTTGTTACAAGACCATCAACTTTAGCCTTCGAGGGTAATTTGGGGTAACCCGTTCCTACAAGGAAATGATGGGCAAATATGAAACGGTTCCCTTTGTAAGCAAGGAAACGGTTGATCTTGACCACCATGTAACGAACAAGTCCCTAGACGGACTCTTCTATATGGTCGGGCAGGAAGAAAAGAAGATCAGAACCGATCCTAGCGCGCGGGTAACAGACCTTTTAAAGACCGTTTCCGGAAAGTAGGGAGCCGAGGGTTTTCGCCGGTTACGGCTGGTTCTTCCGGTTGCCTTTGCCCCAGATGGGGTCCTTGCCAAAACGGTCCATCCACCAATCCTCCGCATCCATGGGCTCGTCAAGGTGCGGGGCCAGGGGGTAGCGAAAGTTGGCGCAGTAATCGAGCAAAAGACGGTAGGCCTCGGTAAGTTCGTGCATGCTGCCGCTCTTTTCGGAGGCAAGGGCCTCGTCCCCGGCAAGGTCCGGATGTTGTTTTTTAGCGAGCCTTCGAAAGGCCTGCTTTATCTCCGAAAGACTCGCCCGCTCGCCGAGGCCCAGCAAGTCCTTGGCCGCCATAATTTCCTGCCAATCACCCTGGTTCATAGAAGTGCTATTTTTTCTTCCAGCCCTTTTCCGTATGGTTTAAAAGCCGTCGGATATTGTCCCGATGTTTGATCCAGATGAGTGCGCTCATGAAGGCGGTGATCGTTGTCAAGGCAAGGGAGCCGGTTTCAAGCCACACGCCGAGCGGCATTGCGGCCGCAGCCATAATGGACCCCAGGGAGACATATCCCGAGCGCCAGACCACCAGGATAAAGAGCAGGATATTGGCAATCAGGGCCAGGGGGGACAAAAGAAGAAAAACCCCCAGGGCCGTTGCCACCCCCTTGCCCCCCCTAAATCCCAGATAAATAGGGAAAAGATGGCCTAAAAAGGCGGCCGCGCCGGCCAGGGCCATCCATACCTGGGCATCTTTTGATCCCTTGAGATACCAGCCGGTGAGTAGCATGGGGGCCATGGCCTTGGCAACATCGCCGAGCAGGGTTATCCCGCCCCACATCTTGCCTAAGGTCCGGCCGACATTGGTGGCGCCGATGTTACCGCTCCCGTGTTGCCGGATATCCACCCCAGACCCTCTGGCCAGAATAAGGCCGGTGGGTACCGAGCCAAGGAGATAGGAGAAAATGATAAGGAAATAGCTCATGTTACTTTTCTCAGGATGGGTTGCAGCAGTGGTTTGGAGGACATCCCCTGCCTTGCCAAGGATCTTGTCGGTATTGTTTTTCTTAATTTCCCCTTACTAACCAACCTGGATAGTTACGTCCAGAGTACTTGAAAAAGGTGATCTTTTTCAAGAAGAGCATTACACTTTATTTTCACTACCACCGCAAACATTGTGAAGTTTGTCGAGGCGGCTCGGGCAGAACTGCTCGCCACCGAGGAGGCCCGGCGCTGGGTGATCCACTCCCTCGTGGCCTGGATGACGAACAACTATATCGAACTGTTCGCCTTAAATGGCTCATCGCGGAAAAGTGGGGTCAACCATGTTCTGCAAAGACATGGAGCCCAGCATTGTCCGGTTAAGAAATTGCATGCGAATTATATTGCTATTGCCAGGCGGTGAATCCCCCTGGTATGGAGCCGGGCTTGCAGTCCGTTTAAACGACGCCCTTACCCTGGCCCTTTATGCCTATCATACGGAATGGGATGATTTCGTGCACCAGCGTCTCCTACCATTACTTCAACTAATTCTTAATTCGTTGTGCCAGATCAATTTGCCGTCTGGCGCCAGCGGGCAATACGCCCTGGCGAAACACCCAGGAAATACCCGATGAGGGCTATTTGATGGACCAAGAAGGTCCGCAACAGGCCTTCCCTTTGCCAACGGCGGCTTGAGGTGCTGATCGTGGCCGGCAAGGTTTCGATCCGGCCGAGCCTCCGAAGCTGTCGGACGAGGGCCACGTCCTCCATAATCGGCAGTTCGGGAAACCCGCCTATACTCCAAAAAAGCTGGGCCCGCAAAAAAATCGCCTGATCGCCATAGGGCAACTGGAGAAATCTGGACCGCAGATTGGCCAGGCACGCAATGACACGTAAGGCAAACCCGGCGTCCTTGATGGCAAGGCTAAAACTTCCTGCTGCAATTGACGGCTTGGCCATCATTCCCTGAACATACGAAAAAAACCGGTCCGGAAGCCTGGTGTCGGCATGGAGAAACAGCAGCACCTCCCCGGAGGCAAGCCGGGCCCCGGTATTCATCTGCCTGGCCCTGCCGGGCAGGGATCGAAGGACCTCCACCCGCAAGCCCCTTGCCAGTTCAAACGTCCCGTCCCTGCTTCCGCCATCCACCACGATAATTTCGATATCCGGGGTGAAGGGGATACTTGCCAGGGTAGCGGCGAGATTGGCCTCTTCATTGAGGGCAGGGATAATAATGGAGAGAAACGGGTTGGATTTATGAAAAGTCATGGGCAAGGCAAAAACTACCAGACCACTCCGGCTCGAGGAAGGTCTGTGGGCCGGTCCACATCGGCAAGGGTGGGAAGAAGCAAGACCGAGAGCCCCTGCGCCCTTGCCCTTTCCAGGGTGTGTTTGCGCACCATTGCGGTCCCCCAGGGAATGCCGGCAAATAACAGGGGTGCGGATTTACGCAGACCAATAAGGTAATAGCCGCCATCTTGTGCCGGACCCAGGACCAAATCCATATCCTTAAGTCCATCAAGGGCCATGTTAACAATATTATGGTCAAGATCCGGACAGTCGGATCCAATGATGACCACCCTTCTTGCCCCTTGGCCAAAGCCCCCTTCAAAGGCGCCTTGAAGGCGCGTCCCCAGGTCGGCCGGAATCTGTTCACAAAAAAAGAGATCACGTCCCAACCATTGGGCCATAAGTGCGGCACTCCCCCCCTCAAAATGGATTTCCATGTCAACGGACCGAAGAGGGACGAGGCTCCGCAGCATCCGGACAAGGCGCTCGGTCATCCGGCGCTGTATCCGGGCAGCCCCTTCCGGGCCCAAGGCAGGGATGAGTCTCGTCTTGGTCCTGCCGGGTTCGGGGTAACGGGTGAAGAGGATCACCCGATCAACAGCAAGGGAAGAACCTTCCATCTCTGTAACCGTTCATCAACGTTTGTTGGTCTACGAGTAGGGGCGGGTTTGAAACCCGCCCTTTGCTATGCGTATTCCGATTGGGCGGGTTTGAAACCCGCCCCTACTGTTTATACCCGGAAATAACCAGGGGCAGGATGTCAGCCATGTTTTTTACCGGGATAAACTGCATCTTTTTGCGGATATCCTTGGGAATTTCCACCAGGTCCTTTTGGTTTAATTCCGGGATGATCACCTTTTTTATGTCCATCCGCAACGCGGCCAGGACCTTCTCCTTGAGTCCGCCTATGGGCAGGATCCGACCCCGAAGGGTAAGTTCTCCGGTCATGGTGATCCCCTTTTTGACCATTTTTTTGCTTAAGGCCGAATACAAGGAGGTGGCGATGGTGATCCCGGCAGAGGGCCCGTCCTTGGGAATGGCGCCGGCGGGAACATGGATATGGATATCGAGTTCATCAAAGTTAATATTGGCGAACCCGAATTCCTCGGCCCGGGACCGGCAAAAACTCAAGGCCGCCTGGGCCGACTCCTTCATTACCTCCCCAAGCTGGCCGGTAAGGGTGAGATTGCCCCGGCCGCTCATGACCACGGTCTCCACATAGAGGATTTCGCCTCCGGTCTCGGTCCAGGCCAGGCCAGTGGCCACGCCTGGTTGGTCGATGGTCTCGGACTCCGATTCCGGAAGAAACTTGGGCGGGCCAAGATAACGGGCCAAGGTGTTCTTGGAGATAATATACGGCCCCTTTCCCCCCTCGGCGATACGGCGGGCCACCTTGCGGCAGACCGTGCCGATCTCCCGTTCAAGATTGCGTAGCCCCGCCTCTCTGGTATAGAGGCTGATAATCTCCTTTAATACCTCATCGTCCAGGACAAAATTTTTCCCTTTGATGCCGTTTTCCTGAAGTTGCCGGGGCAGGAGATATCGCCGGGAGATCACGGCCTTTTCCTCCAGGGTATAACCGGCAAGCCTGATAACCTCCATCCGATCCAGAAGCGGCGCCGGGATGGTGTCGGTGATATTGGCGGTGGTGATAAACATGACCTTGGAAAGGTCAAAGGGCAGGTTCAAGTAATGGTCTGAAAAGGTGCCATTCTGTGCCGGATCGAGCACCTCAAGCAAGGCGGATGAGGGGTCGCCCCGATAATCGGAGCCCACCTTATCGATTTCATCCATCATAAAAACCGGGTTATTGGATTTAACCGTCTTTAGGCCCTGGATTACCCTTCCCGGCATGGCACCGATGTAGGTGCGTCGATGCCCCCTGATCTCTGCCTCATCCCGCATACCGCCCAGGGAAAGCCGATAAAATTTCCTGCCCATGGCCCGGGCAATGGACTGACCCAATGAGGTCTTGCCCACGCCGGGCGGGCCGACAAAACAAAGGATGGGCCCTTTGGTGGATTTACTGAGTTTGCGAACCGCAAGATATTCCAGGATCCGTTCCTTAACCTGATCAAGACCGTAATGATCCGTGTCCAGGACCTCCTGGGCGAGCTTTAAATCCAGCCGGTCCTTGGTGGATTTTCTCCAGGGCAGTTCGGTCATCCAATCAAGATAGGTGCGGACAATGGCGGCCTCGGAGGAATCAGGGTGCATGAGTTCCAGCCGTTTAAGCTGTTTTAAGGTCTCCTCCTTGGTCTGTGGCGGCATGCGGGCCTTTTCGATGGCGGTCCGCAGTTCCTCGATCTCCTGGGACCGTTCGTCAAGATCGCCCAGTTCTCTCCGCAAGGCCTGGAGTTGTTCGCGCAGGAAATATTCCCTTTGCGAACGGTTGATCTCCTCCTTGGCCTCGGATTGGATCTTGGCCTGTACCGTGGAGACCTCCAGTTCCTTATGCAGGAACTCCGCCACCCGCTTCAACCTCTCAACGGAGTTAACCGTCTCAAGGACCAGTTGGGCCTCAGAGATCTTTAAGCGCAGGTTCGAGACCACCAAATCAGCCAGCCGGCCAGGTTCTTCAATGCTGTTCAGTATCCCCATCAGGTCCGCGGAAAGAATCCCCTTGATTGAGAGCATTTTCTCGACATGTTCCCGGACGTTCCGCATGAGGGCCTCGATATCGACCGTGATCTCCTTAGGTTCTTCTTCGGGAAGAACCTCGATCAGCGCAGTATAACAGGGCTCCTGTTGTACCACCTCCTTTAACCTTGCCCTGGCCAGGGCCTGAACCAATATTTTAAGACGGCCGTCCGGGAGTTTAAGGGATCGCATTACATGGGTAACCATTCCAACACGATAAAGATCTTCCGGGCCCGGTTCGTCCAGGGTGGGGTCCTTCTGGGTAAGCAGAAAAAGAAATTTATCTTTTGCCAGGGCGGTATTGACCGCTTCAATGGAAGAGGCCCGGCCCACGAAAAGGGGGACGATCATGTAGTTAAAAACGACCACATCCCGAACCGCCATCAAAGGAAGTTCATCGGGGATAATGAGGTCTTTGGGGTCTGGAAAATCGTTGAGACCGCCAGTCATTATTTCATTGGACTCCACGTAATGCCTCCTTCCTCAAGGATATATTTAATTTTGAAACTGGATGATCTCGCAAAAAGTCGAAACGCTAAAATTGCCGGCTTGAAATATCAAGCACTTATCAACCTTGTCGCGTTGGCGGAGCGGCTTTTTGCGTGGCCGACAAACTTGTGTTTTCTATTAGCAATAATCAATCGGATACAAACGAAATCGAACAGGCTTCGTGACTTATTGCGAGGCCGACAAAACTAAACATTCTAATGAAGGGAAGTCAAGGATGAACCGCTCAACAGCATGATAGAATAAAATTAGGGTAAAAAACGGCCCTAAGCTTAGAGCCAAAAAAAAAATTAAAGCGCTGCTGGATAAATTCCGATAAAATAAGATATAGGGGTAATAGGTAGCAAAGTCACATGTGATTTTTAGAAAATATCTCTATGAAAATTAATAACCTTATCCCAAATTATCAGTTTCCCGGACGCAGTACGGAAAGCCGGCTTCACCCCCCCCAAACGATGAATCCAGCAGTATTACAACCTCTACCGGAAGCGGGAATCGCTTCCGGCCCGCCTCCGAAGACACCAACTGAGCTGTACTCGGGCTCAGGTGTCTATAGTAAGCCCAAGTCCAGAGATGCTTCTGAGAATACCGGGAATGTTGCAGCCTCCCAGGATACCGATAAAAACACCAATAACGATGCTACGGCAGAGGCCAAATCTTCTTCCTCCCCCAATCTCTATGACAGCAAGCTTTCTCAGAGGGAAAAACTTGAAGTCGCCGAATTGAGAATGGCAGATATGGAGGTGAAGTCCCACGAACGGGCTCATTTGGCCGCAGCCGGCCAGTACGCCAGATCGGGGGCCAACTACAAATATGTTCGGGGGCCGGATGGAAAAGAATATGCGGTTGCGGGAGAGGTGCAGATTGATACGAGTGAGGAATCCACGCCGCAAATGACCATCACGAAAATGGATGTGGTTCAGCGGGCGGCCTTAGCCCCAGCAAATCCCTCTGCCCAAGACCGGCAGGTTGCGGCCGGCGCCGTGAATAGGAAGCTCGCGGCCTATGAGGAACTGAGGCTGCAAAGAAATCTGGAATCTGCCAAACAGAAAGAAAAGGCAACTACCGAGACTGAAAAAAAGCAGACGGCTTATGACCCTGCAAAAGAGGATGATCAGACCTCACGAACTAAGACCCCTGCAAATGATATCACCACCCCTTCCTCCCCTCTTTTCAGCCGATCTTTCTACAAAGAGATAGACATTAAGGTCTGAGAGCCTGTTTGGAAATTGGTTTTTACTGCGGCCGGCTGCAAACACCATGGGCGGTGTCGTCGGTCCAAAACCTCCTCACCGTAGCTCTGCTACGCCTTCGTCGGTTTTGGACCTGCCTCCTTGCCCATGAAATTTGGTCGGCATAAGAAACTGCCGATGATTGACACGCTCGGCCTCGTTACGAAACCAATTTCCAAACAGGCTCTTAGACAAATTATTCTCTAACCCCAATGCCCCGAGGGCACAACGAACAATGAAAGTCCTCATTGAAGAGGACTTTCATATAAAGATCTCTTATCCCCTTGCAATGCATAGCATTTTAACCGCCCTGAAGCAGGGCTCGACAGGCTTTACCATAACCGGTCTGCGCGGCAGTGCGGCTGCCCTTTTTACGGCCAGGGCCGGTGCTGCAACCCAAAGAACTCTCCTCTGTGTGGTTTCCACCGAGACCAGGGCTGATGTCCTGGAGCAGGATATCGGTTTTTTTACCGACATCCCGGTCCGGCGGTACCGGGGCAGCGATATCCCTCCCTATATCCCCTTGTTGACCGACAGTGCCACGGTAGCGGCCCGGCTTTCCATTCTTTCGGAACTCCTGGCTGCGGCCGGCCCCATGATCCTTGTGACCTCGGCCGAGGCCTTGGTTCGCAAGGTGGTCCCCAGACGAGTGGTTTCGGACCGGACTGAGCTCGTGATCGCCGGGGAAGAGGTCGACCGGGAGCGGTTGGTCCGGGCCCTGGTGCGGTCAGGGTATGACCCGGTAGCCCTGGTGCGGACCGTGGGCGACTTCAGTCTCAGAGGGGGAATAATGGATATCTTTCCCCCCGGGTTCGACCAGCCAATCCGGATGGATTTCTTCGGTGATCTGGTGGAATCCATCCGTTTTTTTGATCCCATCACCCAACGTTCTTATAAGATATTGACAGAGGCCGTCCTGCCGCCGGCAAAGGAGGTGCTGCTGCCCGATTCTGACTCCGAGGAAATGGCCGCCCTTATTGGCCGTGTCCGTACCCGGGCCCGGGAGCTGGACTGGAGGTATCATGAGACCGAGCGTATTGTCGAGGCCATAAAGACGGCCCGTCCCTTCCCCGGCATCGAATTTTTTCTGCCGTTATTCTATCCGGAGACGACAGACCTTTTTACCTATCTGCCCAGGGATATTCTGGTATTGTGCCTTGATCCCCTTGATATCCACCGTACCCTGGAGCTGGTCTGGGAGCGGATCGAGACTAATTTCCGTGATGCCAGGCATGATAGGGTGCCGGCGCTTCCGCCCCATGAACTTTTTTTATCCGAATCAATATTGACCGGGGCGATGAAGGCAAGGGATCATATCACCCTGTCGGGTCTAGGCACCCTTGATGAACCGGCCCAAAAGACCTTTGGGGTGACAGTGGGGAATCATCAGCTTTTAAGACAAACCCTGGAGCTGGAGAAAAAAAAGGAAGGGTTGCTGGCGCCGCTGGCCCGTCATGTCAAGGAATGGCTCGAAGAGCGCGGGAAGATCGTTATTGCCTGCCGGTCGTCCCGGCACGCCGAGCAGATGGCGGAATGGTTCGGCCATTATGAACTTGCGGCCGAAATGGTCTTACTGCCGGCACGTCCGGGGCCATCTGCCCCCCCTGGTCTATTTCTATACAGCGCTTCCTTGTCAGATGGTTTTGATCTCCCGGACGAGGGACTCCATGTCCTTTCCGAGGTGGAACTGTTTGGGGGCCGGCGTCTTGGTCCTCCCAAAAAGGGACGAAAAAGGCCATTTTTGGGTCCCACCCTCACCTTTGATGAATTGGCAATCGGTGATGTCGTCGTGCACCGGGACCATGGTCTGGCCGAATATCAGGGGTTGGTCACCCTTTCGGTGGGGGGGATCATTAATGACTTTTTGCTCATTACCTTCGCCGGCGAGGATAAGTTGTATGTGCCGGTGGACCGGCTCCATCTGATTCATAAGTATAAGGGTCTGGACAGTTCCCGGCCCCGGCTGGATCGGCTGGGAGGCACATCATGGCGCCGTACCAAGGAGAAGGTCAAGGAGGCGGTCTGGAAGGTGGCCCAGGATCTCCTTGATATTTATGCCCAGCGGGAGATGAAGAAGGGCATTGCCTTTGACCCGCCGGATGAACTTTTCCGTGAATTTGAGGAATCCTTTCCCTATGATGAAACCCCGGGCCAGCAAAAGGCCATCGATGAGATTCTCTCTGACCTGGTTGCCGAGAGGCCTATGGATCGGCTGCTTTGCGGGGATGTCGGGTATGGTAAGACCGAAGTCGCCCTGCGGGCGGCCTTTAAGGTGATAGAAAACAATTGTCAGGTAGCGGTTCTGGTGCCCACCACCATCCTTGCCGAACAGCATGCCCAGACCATGCGCGAGCGCTTCAACGGCTTTCCGGTGCGGCTGGAAAGCCTGAACCGCTTCCGTGCCTCGGCGGAACAGCGCAAGATCGTCCAAGGGCTTATGGATGGAACAGTGGATATTGTCATCGGGACCCACAGGCTCCTCCAAAAGGATGTGGCCTTCAAGCGCCTCGGCCTCATTATAATTGATGAAGAGCATCGGTTCGGCGTGGCCAGCAAGGAGCGGCTGAAAAAATTGCGGACCGAGGTGGAGGTCCTGACCCTTTCCGCCACCCCCATACCGAGGACCCTGCAGATGTCCCTGTTGGGGATCAGGGACCTCTCCGTGATCAACACCCCCCCCGAATATCGGCAATCGGTCAAGACCTATGTGGCCACCCTTGATGATCTGGTCATTAAAGAGGTGGTGGTGCGGGAACTCCAGCGGGGCGGTCAGGTTTTTTTTGTCCATAATAGGGTGCAGAGCATTGCCGAGATGGCGGCCCGGATCCAGCGACTGGTGCCCGAGGCCCGGATCGGAGTGGCCCATGGCCAGTTACCGGCAAAAAACCTGGAAGAAATCATGGTGCTTTTTGTCAAAAAGGAGATAAATGTCCTGGTCTGCACCACGATTATTGAGTCCGGCCTCGATATTCCGTCCGCCAACACCATAATAATCAACCGGGCGGATCGGCTGGGTCTTGCCGAAATCCATCAACTCCGGGGCCGGGTCGGAAGAAGGCGGGAGCAGGCCTATGCCTATCTGCTGGTCCCTTCCCTGGACAGCCTTTCGAGCGACGCCCAGAAACGGCTTGAGGCCCTACAAGAATACAGCGAACTCGGAGGAGGATTTAAACTGGCATTGAGCGACCTGCAGATTCGGGGTGGGGGAAATCTCCTGGGGGTATCCCAGAGCGGCCATATTACAGCGGTGGGGTATGATCTTTATCTCGATCTGCTGGGAAAGACCGTTGAAGATCTGAAACGCAAGGAGGCGTCCGGCAATGTCTTGGATCGGGAGGAGTTGGAGCCGGAGATCAATCTGCGCTTTTCCGCCTTTATTCCGGAAGGATATATGGCGGATATCAGTCAGCGATATCTTGCCTACCGCAGGATTGCAGGGGCATCAACAGAGACGGAACTTCTTGATCTCAAGGGGGAATTTCGTGATCGTTACGGCGTATTGCCAATAGAGCTTGAAAACCTTTTTGAGGTCGCGCTGATAAAACAGAAATTACGGGTCTTGCGCATTCAGCGGCTTGAGCAGGGAGAGGATTCCCTTGTCTTTCACTTTCTGCCTGATACCGGGGTGGAACCGCAAAAGATATTGGCCCTGGTGAAAAGGTCCGGCCGGAACATTCGTTTCACGCCCAAGGCCCGGCTCATTATCCACAACCATTTTCCATCCCCGGCGGTCCTTTTGGACGAGACAAAAAAAGTATTGCGTGCCCTCCAGTAGCATGATACTAAAATCATTTTATAAAGTGATGATCTCGTAAAAAGGTAACTACTCAGTTATGGCAGAACTTGTCATGTAATACGTCATTCCGGCAGTCTGTTGAGCCGGAATCCAGTTCTTCTGCCAAGATAAAAGACTGGATGCCGGATAAAAACACCTCCGGCATGACGACATTGGCAATCCAGCATCATGTTCAGTTATTATGGTGAGTAGTTACCATTTTTGTAGGGTGCGTTATACGCACCAATTCCAAAAAGTTGGACGTATCTCAAGGTGGTTTCCCACTAATCCGCGATGAACCCGAAAAATTAAAGTTGATGGTCTCGTAAAAAGTCGAAATTCCTCGTTTTTCGTCATTCCGGCGCTCTGTTTAGTCCTCGCTTGACGGGGAAAAGCCGGAATCCAGTATTTTCAATAAGTTAAGTACACCATGGACCCCGGTACCCCTCAAGGGGGTATTGAACTGAATTTTCACCGGGGTGACGACTTTTTATGAATGCATCAAGGTTTGAACCTCAGCATGGGTGAAACAATTAGGGAGAAATATGATATGGTTTATTATCCGTTTACAATAATTCTTGCCCTCAGTCTGTTGTTGACCCCGGTTGTCCGGGCCGAGGTCGTTGACCGGGTGGCCGCGGTGGTGAATGACGACATAGTGACCCTTTCTGAGGTGGAAGAGGGGGTGGATGATTATGTGCGGAGTATTACCAGGGATGAATCAGCTCCCCCGGAGATTGACCGAGACCAGACACGCCGTCAGATCCTCACCCGCCTTATCGACGAAAAACTTGTCCGCCAGCAGGCAAAGAAACTCGCAATAACGGTGAGTGATCGGGAGGTGGATCAGACCATTGACCAGATCCTTGCCCGAAACCAGATAGGTCTTGAAAGCTTGAAAAGAGACCTGGCGAGGATGGGAAAGACCTACGACGCCTTCCGGGCCAACATAACGGATCAACTGCTGCAAAGAAAATTGGTCACATATGAGGTCCGCTCCAAGGTGGTGGTCACAGATCAACGGTTAAAGGAATATTATGAACAAAAATACGGGAAAGAGGATGATACCTTAGGATATCATGTCCTCCAGATAGGGATTTCCTGGAACAAGGAGGTGGGGGGAGAACAGGCACGGCAAGATGCCAGGAAGCGGGCCGAGGAGACCCGGCAGATGCTGCTTGATGGCAAGCAAGGGTTCCGGGGGTTGGCCATGTCCTATTCAGACCTGCCTTCGGCGCGGGATGGCGGTGATCTTGGTGTTTTGAAAAGGGAGGAGATGGCACCGTACATGCGGGATACCATTGTTATTCTCAAGCCCGGAGAGATAAGCGAGGTTATGGAAACCCCGGTCGGCTATCAGTTTTTTAAGCTCTTGTCCTATAGTGAAGGCGAGACGCTTAAGCTTGCCCCTTACGAGGCGGTGCGTGATGAGATTGAAGAGACCGTGCGCGAGGAAGAGATCGAACGGCAGTATGGCAGGTGGGTAAATGAATTGCGGGATAAATCCTATATAAAGGTATTACTGTAATTTACCGTGAAAATAGAATTCAGGAGTCAGGAGTTAGGAGTCAGAATTCAGAATTCGCCCTGAACATACCCAGCTTGTCTTTATTTCCTT
>CAZDYX010000014.1:0-23924 GCA_964509775.1 uncultured Desulfobulbia bacterium
CTTTACTTCTGTATTCTGACTCCTGACTTCTGAATTCCTTTTCATGATCTGGGGGGGATCTCTGATCATGAACGTTAGCGTTGGTCCATGAGAAAAGTTGATAGGACGGACTTATGATTTTTGGGCTTGTTGAAGATGTATTGAAAGATTGTTTTAAACGCGGGGTCGAACGCGGCTTCTGGCCGGCTGACGCCCGGGGGCTCTACAAGCTGGAGGAGCCGAAGAATGAGGCCCATGGCGATTTTTCTACCAACATGGCCCTCGTTATCGGTGGCCTGATGAGGCAACCACCCAGGCAGGTAGCCATAAAGATTGAGGGTCTGCTCCGGGAACGGATCGATATCTTCAGGTCGGTGGATATAGCCGGTCCTGGTTTTGTCAATCTTTCTGTCCTTCATAAATTTTGGCAGACGATCTTGCCCTATGCGTGCGGAGAGGGGGATTCATACGGCCTTTCAGAATCAGGGGCCGGGGAAAAGGTCCTGGTTGAGTTTGTGAGCGCCAACCCCACCGGCCCATTAAGCGTAGGTCACGGACGCCAGGCAGTCCTGGGCGATGCCGTGGCCCGGTTGCTTATTGCAACCGGCCATGGGGTGACCAGGGAGTATTATTATAATGATGCGGGCCGTCAGATGCGGGTGCTCGGGGAGTCGACCCGGGCCCGCTACCTTGAGCTTTTGGGCCGGCCCGCGAGTTTTCCCGAGGACGGTTATCAGGGGGAATACATCCGCGACATCGGCCGGCAACTGGTTTTGGAACATGGAGACTCTCTGGTAGATACAGAAGATGTTACCCCTTTTAAGGCCAAGGCAGAAGCGGTTATCTTTGCTGACATCAAAAATACCCTGAAACGGCTGGGTATCGAGTTCGATTCCTTTTATAATGAACACTCTCTCTACGAGAACGGTAAGATCGACGAGGTGGTCGGCCTGCTGCGCTCCAAGGGCCTTGTTTATGAGCATGAAGGCGCGGTTTGGTTTAAGACCGCAGAACTGGGACTTGAAAAGGACCGGGTGATCATCAAGAACACTGGCGAGCCCACCTATCGCCTGCCGGATATCGCCTATCACCGGGAAAAATATCGCCGTGGTTTCGATTGGATGGTCAATATCTTCGGGGCCGATCATATCGCCACGGTGCCTGATGTGCTCGCCGGTATCCGTGCCCTGGGCTATGATGACCGTAAGATTACCACCGTCATTCATCAGTTTGTAACCCTTACCCGGGGCGGTAAACAGGTGAAGATGTCGACCAGGAAGGCGACCTTTGTCACTGTGGATGAACTTATCGATGAGGTGGGACCGGATGTGGTCCGGTTTTTCTTTCTGATGCGCAAGGCCGACAGTCAACTGGAATTCGATCTTGACCTGGCAAAACAGCAGAGTCAGGAGAATCCCGTGTATTATGTCCAGTACGCCCATGCCCGGCTAGCGAGTATTGCCCGGCAGGCCTCGGAACGTGGGATCAAGATGCCCGCGATCGATGAGACCCCGCTTTTTCTACTTTCCCTTCCTGAAGAGATCAGGCTCTTGAAATATATTTCCGGTTTTCCTCGGCTGGTGCAGGGGGCGGCCCTTTCCCTGGAACCGCACCGAATTATCTTTTTTCTCCTGGAATTAGTGGGAGAATTTCATAGCTATTATAATAAACATCGGATTATCTCCGAGGAGATATCCTTGACCCAGGCCCGGTTGTGTCTTTCCAGGGCAATAAAGATCGTGATAAATAATGGCCTTACCCTGGTGGGGGTTTCGGCGCCTGATGTGATGTAGGAAATGCCCGTAAGCAAAAAAAAGAAAAGGGGAACAATTCAGTTCGTCATGAGCATCTGGGGCTTCCTCGGCCTGGGCGTGGTGGTCTTCTGTATGCTCATCTGGATGTTTCTCTTTGGCCTGTGGGCGGGTCAGACTATTCTCATCCCCGGCAGCAGTTTTCAGAATGCGAGTCATTTACCGGAATTTGCCCGTACCTGGTTGAAAAAGACCACCAACTCCCTGATGATGGCAAGGCCCGGGGGGGAAACAATGACCGAAGGGATGACTTCCACCGATGATCACGGAGCTGCCGGCGCCTCCTTTTTTTCCCTCCAGCTTGCTGCCGTGCAGGAGCGTGCCGAGGCGGAGAGGCTTGTTGTCCGGTGGTCCGGCCAGGCCAGCGGCAATGCCTTTTATGTTGAGCCGGAGAAGGGCAAAGAGACGCTCTTTCGAGTTTTTATCGGCCGGTTTGATGATCTTGCCTCAGCCAAGGCCATGGCCGAACAACTGAATGAAAAGAACGGGGCCAAGGCCTATGTCACCTTGCTTCCTGCCTCGGCCTTCCCAAATATTTGACCCATTTTTTGGGTAACCGTTCACCAGGTAACGGAAGCGTAGAGGTGGGTTTCAAACCCGCCCAATCGGAATGCGCACAGCAAAGGGCGGGTTTGAAACCCGCCCCTACTCGTAGACCAATAAACGTGGGTGAACGGTTACCTTGGGTGCCGCGCCCTCACCCGGCCTTTGGCCACCCTCTCCCAGGGGGCGAGGGGGAAATAGGTGTTGCAGTTTTCTAACCGGAAAACACTGGGCTTAAATCAATCAGGACCGGAATACCAGATGGACGTCATAGTACGTAAGTCCCGAATGGAGGATGTAAAGCAGATCTATACGATGCTTGGCCACTTTGCAGATAAAGGGCTTCTTCTTGGAAGGGCATTGAGCACCCTCTATGACCAGGTGCGGGATTTCCATGTGGTTGTTAAACCCCAGTCCGGCAAAGGGGAAGATACGGATGAGGAGATTCTGGGGGTCTGCGCCCTGCACATCTGCTGGGAAAATCTTGCTGAAATTAGGTCGCTGGCCGTTCTTGAGCAGTATCAGGGAAGAGGTCTCGGCCGGCGGTTGGTGGAGGAGGGTATTAAAGATGCGCTTGGTTTCGGCATCAATAGGATTTTTACCCTTACCTATCAGCCCGGTTTTTTTCAACGGCTGGGTTTTAAGGAAATCGATAAAAAGGAATTGCCTCACAAGGTCTGGAGCGATTGTATCCATTGCCCGAAGTTTCCGGACTGTAATGAGGAGGCAATGATCTGGGAACGTAACTACTTAGGTGGATAGTCTGTAGTTGTTTAGTCTATTAGCAAGTGTAAAGTACCAGATGGTGCACGCTTTGTACCTTTATTCCCGATTATTTTTTGGTAACAGACTTTAGCCTGAATACCTAACAGACTACAGTCTAATAGTCTAAACAACCTGAGTAGTTACCTGGGAACAAGGATAACTTGGAGTTTTTCTTATGTTGGGAGCAGTACTGACCAAGATCTTCGGTAGCAATAACGAGCGGTTTCTAAAGAAACTCCAACCGGCAGTCGCACGCATCAATGCCCTGGAGCCCGAGATAAAGCGGCTCGATGATGCGGCCCTGGCCGCAAAGACCATTAGCTTTAAGGAACGGCTTGCCAATGGCGAACCGCTGGACAATCTTTTGGAAGAGGCCTTTGCCGTTACCCGGGAGGCGGCCTGGCGGGTGCTGGGCCAACGGCACTTTGATGCCCAGCTTTTGGGCGGCATTGTTCTTCATCAGGGAAAGATTTCCGAAATGAAGACCGGTGAGGGTAAGACCCTGGTGTCCACCATGCCGGTTTATTTGAACGCCCTTACCGGCCGGGGGGTGCATGTGGTTACGGTGAACGATTATCTTGCCCGACGGGATTCCGAATGGATGGGCGGAATCTATAAATTCCTGGGCCTTACCGTCGGCGTCGTTGTCCACGGGCTCGATGATCGCGAGCGACGGGATGCCTATCTGGCCGATGTCACTTACGGCACCAATAATGAGTTTGGCTTTGATTACCTGCGGGATAATATGAAGTTTGACAAGGAGGAGTTTTGCCAGCGGGAGTTTCATTATGCCATCGTGGATGAGGTGGACAGTATTCTGATCGATGAGGCCCGTACCCCCCTCATTATTTCGGGCCCAGCCGAGATGTCTACCGAGCTCTACGGGCGGGTAAACCTTATTATCCCGCGCATGAAGAAAGATACTCATTATGCCGTGGATGAAAAGGCCAGGAGCGTGTCTCTTACGGACGAAGGGGTCATCCTTGCCGAGAAGCTCCTTAACGTGGATAACCTCTATGACCCCAGGAACATAGAATGGCTGCACCATGTGACCCAGGCCTTAAAGGCCCATGTCATCTTTCACCGGGATGTGGATTATATCGTGAAAGACGGCGAGGTGATCATCGTGGATGAGTTCACCGGTCGGACCATGCCCGGCCGCCGTTACAGCGATGGTCTTCATCAGGCACTGGAGGCAAAGGAGGGGGTAAAGGTGGAGCAGGAAAACCAGACCCTTGCCACCATCACCTTTCAGAACTATTTCCGCATGTACGAGAAATTGGCTGGTATGACCGGTACCGCCGATACCGAGGCGGCAGAGTTTAAAAAGATTTATAACCTCGATGTGGTGGTCGTTCCCACCCACATGCCCATGATTCGCATCGATTACTCGGATGTCATATATAAGACCGCAGCGGCCAAATACCGTGCGGTCGTGCGGGAGATCAAGGAGCTCCATACCAAGGGCCAGCCGGTGCTCGTGGGCACCATCAGTATCGAAAATTCGGAGCGGATTTCTACCATGCTCAATGAAGATGGCATCATGCATGCGGTCCTGAATGCCAAACACCATGAAGAGGAGGCCCAGATCGTGGCCGATGCCGGCCAAAAGGGCAGGGTGACCATTGCCACCAACATGGCGGGCCGCGGCACCGACATCAAACTGGGCGAGGGGATTCCCGATCTTGGCGGCCTCCATATCCTGGGTACGGAACGGCATGAATCCCGGCGGATCGACAACCAGCTCCGCGGCCGTTCCGGCCGCCAGGGCGACCAGGGCTCTTCCCGCTTTTATCTCTCCCTCGAGGATGATCTCTTGCGGATCTTCGGCTCAGACCGGATATCCGGGATGATGGATAAGCTCGGCATGGAAGAGGATGAGCCCATCGAACACAACCTCATCAGCAAGGCCATAGAAAATGCCCAAAGGAAGGTTGAGGGACACAACTTTGACATCCGGAAACATCTCCTTGAATATGACGATGTCATGAACAAGCAGCGGGAGGTCATCTATCGGCAGCGCCGGGAGGCCCTCTCGGGCGAGGACTTGAAAGAGGTCGTCTCCGACATGCTTGCCGATCTCGTGGATGATTTCATCCAGGAATTTGTCCACCCCAAGGTTTCCTCAGAGGAGTGGGACTGGCAGGGGATCGAGGAACGGGGCAGTGCCCTCTTTGGCATGGCGCTCACGGTCCCGGAAGAAGAGCGCAGGGATCTTGATCGGGATAAGTTTGTCGAAAGGCTGCTCTCCATACTAAAGAAGGCGTATCAGACGAAAGAGGAGGCAATGGGCGAGGGGATCATGCGCCATCTTGAGCGGGTGGTGGTCCTCCAGACGGTGGACACCCTGTGGAAGGAACATCTTCTCCGTATGGATCATCTGAAACAGGGAATCGGCCTGCGCGGATATGGACAGAAAAACCCCCTGGATGAATATAAGAAGGAAGGGTTCAGGATGTTCATGGAACTGATCCAGCAAATCAAGGAAAATATCTTGGGCACCCTGTTCCGCGTCCAGCTTGCAAAAGAAGACGATGTGGAGGAGATGGCGGCCCGGCAGCGGAAAAGTCAACCCATCCGCCTGAACCGGGGCCCGGAAACCGTGGCCCCCGGGCCGGTAAAAAGGGAAGGGGACAAGGTCGGTCGCAATTCGCCGTGTCCCTGCGGTAGCGGCCAGAAATACAAGCGATGCTGCGGAAAGAAGAATTAGTGGCTAGTGGCAAGTGGTTAGTGATTAGTATGGAAAAAAATCTTCACCACCATTCACTAACCACTATCCACTAACCACTATCCACTGGGTAATTATATGATTGTTCCAGGTTTTAAGGCGGCAGCAGCCATGGCCGGCGTCCGGTATGCCGGTCGGTTGGATATGGGCCTGATCTTTTCCGAGACCCCGGCTACGGTGGCCGGAGCCTTTACCACCAATCTGGTCAAGGCGGCACCGGTGCTCCTCGATATGGAGCGGGTAAGGGCCGGTCAGGCCCGGGCGATCCTGGTTAATAGTGGCAATGCCAATGCCTGCACCGGAAGGGAAGGCATGGACCTGGCCCGGCAATCAGCGGCCCTGGCAGCCAGGGCCTTGAATATCCCGGAAGAGCTGGTGCTGGTCGCCTCCACCGGCGTGATCGGCACCCCCTTAAGTCTTGAACCCTTTAAAGCAATTATGCCCGGTCTTTGCGCGGCCCTCGCTCCGGAAGGGTTTCCGGCCGTGGCCCGGGCAATCATGACCACGGACACGGTTCCCAAACTTGTGGAGCGTAAGACCTTGGTTCACGAGGTGCCGGTGCGCTGGCTCGGGGTTGCCAAGGGGGCGGGGATGATCAATCCCAACATGGCCACCATGCTCTGTTTTATCGTAACAGACGCTGCCATTACGGCGCCGGCCCTTGACCGGTTGGTACAGGAGACCGTGGTAATCTCTTTTAATGCCATCACCGTGGATGGTGACACCAGCACCAACGATACAGTGCTGGTCATGGCCAATGGCCAGGCAAAAAATCCCTTGGTCACCCTGGAGGACCGGGAAGGCCTCTCCCAATGCCGGGAGACGATAGGCAGTGTTATGGCCGAGCTGGCCCGGATGATGGTGCAGGACGGCGAGGGTGCGACCAAGTTCGTCACCATCCGGGTGACCGGTGCCCGGGATCAGTTGGAGGCCGAGGCTGCCGCCCGCACCGTAGCCAACTCCAACCTGGTCAAGACCGCCTTTTTTGGCGAGGACGCCAACTGGGGTCGGATCATTGCCGCGCTGGGGCGTTCCGGGGCCTGGTTTGACCCGGAACAGGTGGATATCGCCTTTGATGAGGTGTTGATGGTAAAGGACGGCCTCGGCCAAGGCCACGAGACTGAGGCGGCCGCCACCGCGGTCTTAAAGAAAAGGGAATTTTCCGTCCATGTGGATCTTAAGGCCGGCAGCGGGACCTTTGCAATTCAGACCTGCGATTTCTCCCTTGATTATGTAAAGATCAACGCCGATTACCGGTCGTAGCCGTTCACCAGGTAATGGAGGTTCGAGCAGGGGCGAATAATTATTCGCCCTTACGCTTCAATCGAGCCCCTTCTCCCGAGGGGAAGGTTGGGATGGGGGTGAAATTGATCCATGCGGCCAAGGCCGAAGCACCCCCTTCCTGACCCTTGCGAGGGGGGAGGGTAGGGGCGGGTTTCAAACCCGCCCCTACTCGTAGACCAACAAACGTGGGTGAACGGTTACCAAAAAGTTGAGGTCATAATATGCCCACAAATTCACTACCGGATTTTTACACCATTTCTCGCTCTCACCTGTATTGGGGACGGAAACCCTTTAACGGCCTGCAACGCATCCTTGAAAGCCTGAAGCCAGGTGAAGTCCTTCTCGATCCATTTTGTGGCGGTGGTACCTCAATGATTACGGCACTGGTCAGAGGAGCCCGAGTGATCGGAAGCGATTTGAATCCTATGGCTGTCTTCCTTTCCAAAGTACTAATCCAGTCAGTTAGCCTTTTTTCTCTTGAACAAGTCTTCGCGGCAATTCGTAAAACCGTGGCTGCGAGCATATTGGACCGCTATACAATAAAGTGCCCAGAATGCAAAACAGAAATCTATTTCGACTACTTGCAATGGAACAGACAAAACGGCAACGATATGCCGGAAGCTGTCAAGGTCACCTGTACACATTGTGGCATTAGCCGACTCCATCCATTGACCAAAGATGAAGCGCGTCGCCAAAGGCATCTGTCCCAAGCCCAACCTCGATTCTGGTTCCCTGAAACGCCCATACGAACCCAGAGAAAAACCCATGTCGGTTATTTTCACGAGTTGTTTACCGGAAGGAACTTGTCTGCTCTCTCAGAACTCTTCGACGCAATCAAGATAATAAGTTCACCGAGAAGTCGTCAAACTCTCCAATACGCCTTCACTGCAATGCTGTACAGTTGCAGTCACATGCAGATGTTCTCGAAAAAATCACCATCCTCTTCAAGAGGGTGGACCGCTCCGAGATTCTATTTGCCACCGGTAAGAATGGAAAAGAATGTATGGCAAACCTTCGAGGTTCGATTCAAGAATGTATTGAATTGTAAGGCAAAGCTGAACTCAGTGCTCGGCGCTCTCAGAGTTTCTGATTCTTTGGAAAGCTTCGAGACCTCTCAAGACAATATCTATATCCAACAAGCTGATTGCATGTCGCTGCCTTTCCCTCAACGCGTCAAAGTAAGCCATGTCTTGCTTGATCCACCCTATAACGATGACGTCGACTATCTTGGCTTTTCAGAATTTTGGGGCTCATGGCTCCGTATGAACTTCCCAATTCAGGCAAGCTGGCGGCCAGGTTTGCTCTCAATGGAAGACAATGCAGAAAGGCTTCACAACCTTCTTGAACGAGTTGGAAGGAATACAAGTCCTTCCTGCAACGTAATCTTGGCATACGGATGTAAGAGGCGAAACGCTTGGCCGCTCATCGAGCAGGCTATTCTTGATGCCGGGTATTATGTAGAAGGTACGAGCCCTATTCTCTTCGACAATTCACAGAAAAGGAAAGGCAGGGAGGAGTTTGGAACGGCAGATCTATACTTGGTACTCAAAAAACCTGCCAAACGGGCGCTTCCTCCCGGAAAGCATGTTTCCCCTGAAGCTAATTCCATATCCACTCTTGAACGTCTGGAGTTGACATCATTCATTAGGGTTTCGGCTTATCTGCTGTCACTTTCTCATGCCAAATACTCTCCGAGCGCAGAAAGAATACGTGAGACGGCAAATGATCTGATCAGACCAACCCTAAGAGAGAAGCTATCCGCTATCAAGAAAGGTGACATCAGCAGGTGGACCTCTGATAACAGAATAAATCAAAAAGCATACAATACCCTATGCCTGAGTTTGCTCAGTAAAATACTCTCCATGGATGGCTTTACGATTACATCAGCAAAACAAGGCAGCTTTGACGCTCTAGACTTTTCGGCCTTTCCAGACCCCACAACTCTGCCAGCACCCAGTGGAGTGGAAGTGGACGCAGATTTTATAGCCTCAAACAACAACGGTCAACGACTGATATTCTGCCTGTTTGACAAAGGCAGAGAAGACTCTTACACGACGATAGCGAAGCGTGTCCTTGAAGAAGATAAGAACCACTTTCGATTATCACACTTCCTGATTTTTCCACGCCACGATGACATGGTCAAGTACCGAGAAGTTGGTTTCGCCGATCGTTGGCCAAGAGGTTTTCTACTCTCGTTTGCGGAACTCGTAAAAAGAGTGACGATACTATATCCCCGGGATTACCCTCACTTTTCTCTTTTTCTCCAGAAATCTATCTCGGATTTCAGAGCAAAACAAAAGATTGATCACTTCACCGTAGTGGTAGAGAACAATCTTCCTGTCCGAGAAGGTGACGACTGCAAGCATTTCAGGATTAAGTTTAGGGCACCGGAATTGAGATTCATGGTACCAGGACAATTTGTCATGATTGATACTTTGCCGACATCAGAACGAAGAAAAGTTGAGAATCGAAAGGCTCTACATATTCGCAAATACCCGCGTTACGCGAAAATTGCTGATCTGAGTCCAAGATCGTATTTGAAAAGGCCGTTCAGCATTCACCGCGCCTTCTACGAACATTTTGACTTCGGATACCTTAGGAACATACTCCTTCCGCCCAATCTCGCGCCTGTATCGCACACGATTTTTCCGAACCGATTTGAGATATTTTACAAGGTACTCGATGATGGAATCGGGACGAACGAGCTGAGGAAGGTCAAAAAGGGGGATAAAATAGAAATGGTAGGCCCTCTTGGCGGGATAACAGAGCTGGCCGGCCTTCGATCACAAGGTGTCGCCGACGTCCATTTGGTAGGCGGCGGGGTAGGAATGGCCCCTCTGATTTTTTTTGGACAAGCGTTGAAGTTCTACTCTTTCAAAGTGAAGGCATTCATTGGGATTGACCGAATTGAGACGTTGCTTTTTTCAGAACGCTTCGCGCCCACTTTTTCAGAAGATCCAAAAAATGCTTATGTCTATGTAGAAAATCTCCTGAATATTGGCCTTGACTTGAGTGATATATATGTATCCACGGAGCATGACCACGGATCATCAGACGCTTTTTCTAGGCTACGCCCAGAGAACTGCCACGTTGGTTTCGTGGGTGAACAATATGCGAAGTATTTGGAATCGCAGAAGACAAGTCCCGGCATTTTAGTGATAGCATGTGGTCCTCAGTCGATGCTTCGAGCATTGGAAGAAACTGCCACGAAATATAACATTCCCATGAAAATACTTATGGAAAAGCGTATGGCTTGTGGAATAGGTGTTTGTATGTCTTGTGTGTGTAAAACAAAAAAAGGCAACTCAACCGTATATTCCAGAGTGTGTACGGATGGCCCCGTTTTTGATTCAAAAGACATTGTCTGGGATTAGTTATGAGAGAACTTGAGATCACAATAAAGAACTTGAAATTGAAAAGCCCGCTAATGACTGCCTCCGGTACATCTGGCCACAGCGGTGCAGAGATAGACCGTCTTCTAGTTAGTCAAACGACCAAGGCATCTCTTGGAGCCTTCGTTACAAAAGGGGTTACTCTTCAACCACGACTCGGCAATCCAGAATTCAGGGTTGTGGAGACCAGGACGGGCTTACTGAATTCCATTGGCCTCCAGAACCAAGGAGTCGAATTCTTCGTGCAAAAGGAATTGCCTGGGTTATTGAATTTTGAACTCCCCATTATAGTTAACATATCTGGTTCTACTGCTGAGGAGTATGCGAAAGTAGCCGCATATTTAAGTGAAAATGACACTTGCGAAATTATTAGTGGAATAGAAATTAATGTTTCTTGTCCAAATCTTGAAAAAGGCGGCGTCGCTTTTGGTACGGATCCAAAAGAAGTTCATCGAATAGTCAAGGCTGTCAAAAAACATACGGACCCGCGTATTCTCATTATTACCAAACTCACACCGAATGTAACGGATATCACTATACCAGCTCGCGCTGCGATACAGGCGGGGACCGATATCCTTTCTATGATTAATACGTTGCGGGGGATGGCCATTGACGTGGATACTTTCAAGCCCTTGCTTGGCAACAAGACGGGTGGGACGGGTGGACTCTCAGGCCCTGCCATAAAACCTGTTGGGGTTTTTATGGTTTATGAATGCTTTCGGAATATACCGGAGTGTTACAATCGTGACATTCCGATAATTGGCATTGGTGGTGTATCTAACTGGCGAGATGCCCTCGAATACATAATGGCGGGAGCTACGGCTGTTGGAGTTGGTACAGCATGGTTTGTGGATCCACATGTTTTCGCTAAGATTCACACTAGCATTCGGGCTTACGTTGAGAGGCGAGGTGTTAAGATTTCTGACCTGGTCGGGAAAGCTCATGAAAACAACATTGATCCGATACGATGCTAGACTAGTTGGCCTAGAACCGTTGGAGTGCTACATTGAAGCTTTGCTTGCAAATCCTGTTTGGAAGGTCAGAACTGTTTCACGAGGTAACGACACAATCTATGAGGTCTATGGGCCTGAGAGAACAGATGTCTCGGATAATGCGGAGAATATAAGGTTACATTTGTCAAAACGCGCAGAAGAACTCAACATAGCAGTCCCTTGTTTGGTTGACAAGGTAACTCATGACGTTGTTTGTGCATAAGAAGGTGAAAGAATTGCATTGGAGAGGCCAATGCATCTGCTGTTTCAACCATTCTTGGGTAAGAGTCTACTGTATGTGACTATTGACTTGCCAGCAAGTAACGATCCTAAAGTTGACGAATGCATCCAGCAATATCTCTTATTGAGATTAATTTGGCTGGCGAACTCCATGGGAATGGCTTTTGAGGAGCCACCAGAGAGGTCTATTATTCAATAGAGAGACTCACGACTATCGTGACAAAGTCTGTTATTTTTGGCGAGGACGCCAACTGGGGTCGGATCATTGCCGCGCTAGGGCGTTCCGGGGCCTGGTTTGACCCGGAACAGGTGGATATCGCCTTTGATGAGGTGTTGATGGTAAAGGACGGCCTCGGCCAAGGCCACGAGACTGAGGCGGCCGCCACCGCGGTCTTAAAGAAAAGGGAATTTTCCGTCCATGTGGATCTTAAGGCCGGCAGCGGGACCTTTGCGGTTCAGACCCGCGATTTCTCCCTTGATTATGTAAAGATCAACGTCCATTACCGGTCGTAAGGCTTGAGGCCGGAGCCTGCTTGTGGCCGGTATTATTGGGACACCTCCCCGAAAATTATTTCAGAACCAGTATGTATTCTCCTTTTTTGTAGGGTGCGTTATACGCACCAGTTCCAAAAAGTTGACGTATCTCAAGATGGTTTCCCACTTTTCCGCGATGAGCCACTGTTTTCTGGTCGTCTGGTCGTCGCCGGTTCAGACATTAGGAAAATGCTTTTGAGCGGAAAGGGCACCGCTCAATGACCATGACCTGGCTGATGCCGTGGGTGTGTCTGGCCAACCGCGCTGGCACTGAACCCGCGTGGCTGCTGTGATCGGCGTCGAGGACGACGGGCGCATTACCGGTGCCCGCCCCCGCCACGGCAGCATGCCCAATCCCCAAAAGCTGGCCGTGCGGATTGCGGGTCGCACACGTCCTGCACTGTCGGTCCGTGCCGAGACGATCATCCTTGTCGGCAGGGTCGAGCGTGCCGCCCGTGGCATCGATACCATCTTTTACGAACAACTAGGCAATGGCCGCTCTGCGCCCTTATTCGGCTGCAGCGACAGCGCCGGCGTGTTGGTTCATTTCCGGGCGGCAAAGCCAACCTCGACTTCGCACGCCTCCTGGTCACCGAGGCGCAAAGCGGTCGTGTGCTGGCCTCGACGAGCTGCTCATCCTCAACGCCTTGTGGAAGGAGCGTAGCCTCGTTACCGAAAACGCCGCCCGCCTCACAGGCGAAGAAGAAATGGTCGACTATTTCCCCTTTTTCACATTGAATTGTATTTCAGGGGTGATATGATAAATCATGGCTGAAACGAAAATTCGTGGTGATCGGCACTCGATTTCCCGAAAGCGGGGAAACGGCCAATTGCGGCGTGAAGTATGGATTGATCATCTAAACTAACTCCCCTTGCTCCTCCTTTAATATCCATTTCACAGGACCAGCATTAACGACAATCAAACGTCCCCCGAAACGACAACCATGGATCATTTTCTGACATAGTGCGCGCCTCTGCCTTTGCCGACGGGGGTAACTACGTTCATTTCCAAAAGCTCCCGGCTTCCTTGAGCGCCGACTGACGGGAAATTGCGAATATTGCCGCTATGTCCCCGGCGGTGATTTTTTGACTTTTATTGACTGCTTCCACGATTTTCATCTGTCTTTCCGTCAGAGCCAACAGTGCGAAGACTTTCTTCTTTTGCACGTCAAGACTTAATCCAATAATTATCTGACGAACCTGCTCTATCTGCACCATGACACCATGGGTAAAATATTCCAGCCATTGCGTCAGATCGAGAGTATCCGGGTCATGCGGCCCGATCCCCGGCTCATCCCGGATTTCACCATCTGCGATCCGGCCTGCGGCACCGGCGGTTTTCTGGTGTGCGCTTACGAGTGGCTCATGGAGCAGAGCACGGGGGCCTTGGAGCGCAAGGACATCAAACGGATCAAGGCCGCTACCTATTTCGGCCAGGACCTGGTGCCCCGGCCCCGGCGGCTGGCCCTGATGAATCTCTTCCTCCAGGCCATTACCGAACTGGAGGCGGTGGTGGATGATCTGAAGGATATTTTAGGATTGATTGAGATGAACGGGGAAGAAGGAGCGGAGATTGGCGCTGATTGACAAATCCATCCTAACAGGTAATACTTTTTATTACCAAGTAATGTCCTGATCAGGGAGGTGTTATCATGCAAGCGCAAACAAAACCCATTGCCATCAAACTGCCGGAGCGCGATAAAGAACGGCTGCAAAAACTTGGCGAGGCCAAAAAACGGACGACGCACTGGCTTGCCAAGGAAGCAATCAGTCAGTACCTGGACAGGGAAGAGCGGGCGGAACAGTTTCGACAGGAGACCATGGCCCGCTGGGAAGAGTTCTGCCGCACCGGGAAATCAGTTCCCAATGACACGGTCATGGAATGGCTTGACTCCTGGGGAAGCGAGAACGAACGTGAGGTTCCGGAATGAGGGTAGAATGGCTCCCTCCCGCTATCCATGATCTGCAACGGCTCAGGGATTTCATTCTTCCCCACAACCCGGACGCGGCGCGCCGGGCCATTAAGGTCATCAAGGGCGCGGTCGGCCTGCTGAACGCCAATCCCGGACTCGGTAAACCAGTGGAAGACCTCCCCGATTATCACGATATAGTCATACCCTTCGGCGCCGCCGGCTATGTTCTCCGCTATCGCATCCGGGCCGATGTCATCTACATCGTCGCCGTGCGCCATGGCAAGGAAGCGGGTTTTTCGGAGGCCGGCGAATGAGCGGGATACCGAAGGGGTGGACGAACCGCGCTTTGCTTGAGTGTGTCGATGTTCTTGATAACTTGCGAGTTCCTGTCAATTCGGACGAAAGAGCTAAACGATTCGGCAATGTCCCCTATTACGGCGCTACAGGCCAAGTTGGCTGGATAGATGGCTTTCTCTTTAATGAGGAGTTGTTACTAATAGGGGAGGACGGCGCGCCATTCTTTGATAAATCAAAACAGATTTCCTACATCATCAGGGGCAAAAGCTGGGTTAACAATCATGCTCATGTACTCCGTGCAAAACATGAGATTACCTCTAGTTTGTATTTGAAATGGTATCTTGACGGGTTCAATTTCCAAGACCATGTGAATGGTACGACTAGTCTGAAGCGGTGGCTTCCTTGGTCGAAAACGCGACGCGAACCTGGCACAAAAAGTCTATGGCTCGGCCTGCAACGCCTCAATGACCTGACCGCCATGTGGGAGGTGATGATATCATATATCTCGCACGGTTTGGTCCCACCTGTGTTTAGCAACCCCACTTATGGGTAATGGTCAGCCCTTGGAGGGGGTGGGTTAGGGCGGGGGTGAAAGGTTACAATCTATGCGTAGGCGCTCATGTCCAATCATGATGTCGTAAAAAGATGTGGTCGAATTTCACTTGAGGCCGGCTATGAACGGTCCCACGGCGGCCGGGCCCTCCCGATCAACCAGGCGGATGGTCTCTGAGCCGATGACGGCGATATCCGCCTTGCCGATCAGAAATTCCACGTCTTCCCGGGTCCTGAGGCCGAAGCCCACGGCCAGGGGAAGGGATGTGGCCTGCCGGCACCTTAAGAGGTAGGCGGAAATGTCCTGGTCGAACCGGGTGTGGCTGCCGGTCACCCCCTTTCTCGCCACGCAATAGATAAAACCGGCGCCGAGGTTGCCAAGGTACTGCATCCGTTCCGTGGAACTTGTCGGCGCCAGGATGAGGATGGGTGCAATGACGTGGGCCCTGGCCAGACGGAGATAATCCTGCCCCTCCTCCGGCGGGAGATCCGGGACGATGAGACCCCTGATCCCGAGGTGGGCCGCCTTGTTGATGAAGGCCTCCGGGCCGAACCTGAAGATGATGTTGTAATAGGTCATGAACAGGAACGGGATGGCGTGGGTTGCGGTCATTTCCGCCGCGAACTCCAGGCATTCCCGCACCTTTATTTTCCGGTCGATGGCCTCCTGATTGGCCCTAAGGATCACCGGTCCGTCCGCAATCGGTTCGGAAAAAGGGATCTGCATCTCGATCAGGTCCACGCCGTTTGCCACCATCTGCGCGATGACCTCGCGGTTCGCGGCAAGGGAGGGATACCCCAGCACGATATGGGTCATCAAGAGGATATCCTTGCTCGCCAGGGCATTCCTGATTCGGTGTTCAAGTTCCATATTCGGCACCTTTTTCCCGAATAAACTTCTTCCACGAGGGGTCGTTAAAGGCTTGGGCAATAGTAAAGATGTCCTTATCGCCGCGGCCGGACATATTGATGATCACCGCCTCGCTATAACATAACGATCCCGCCTCTTTGAATGCCTGCACAAAGGCGTGGGCCGATTCCAGGGCCGGGATCAGGCCCTCCTTTTTCATGGCCAGGTCCACCGCATCGAGCACCTCGCTGTCGGTTGCCGCCTCAAAACGGACCCGGCCGCTTTCGGCAAGATGGGCAAGTATCGGCGAGACCCCGATATAATCGAGTCCGGCGGCGACCGAGTGGGTGTCAAGCATCTGGCCGTCCTTGTCCTGGAGAAACATGGTGTGATAGCCCTGCGCCACTCCCGGGGTCCCGTGTTTTCCTGCGATCCTTGCCGCGTGCCTGCCGGTGGCAAGGCCATGGCCGCCAGCCTCGACGCCGACAAATTCCACGTCCCGGTCTTTCATAAAGCCGCCAAATATTCCCAGGGCATTGGAACCGCCGCCCACACAGGCATAAACCCGGGAGGGCAGACGGCCGAACGAGGAAAGTATCTGCTTGCGCGCCTCCATGCCGATGACGGACTGAAACCAGGACACCATCTCCGGATAGGGATGAGGTCCGCAGGCCGTGCCGAGCACATAGTGGGTATCGTCCATATTGGTCACCCAATCCCGGAAGGCCTCATTGATGGCATCCTTCAGGGTCCGGGAGCCGTCGGTCACCGGCACCACGGTGGCGCCGAGCTTTTCCATCCAGAACACATTGGGCCGCTGCCGCCGGACATCCTCCTCACCCATGTATATGGTACAGCGAAACCCGAACTTGGCCGCCATGGTGGCGCATGCCACCCCGTGCTGGCCGGCGCCGGTCTCGGCGATGACCCGGGTCTTGCCCATCCGCTTTACCAGCAGGCCCTGGCCCATCACGTTATTGGCCTTGTGCGCGCCGGTGTGATTGAGGTCCTCCCGTTTGATAAAGATGTTTGCCCCGCCGAGCTCCCGGCTGAGATTGGCCGCATGGGTGAGGGGTGTAGGCCGGCCGGAATAGGAGGCCATCAACGCGAGGTACTCCTGCCAGAAGGCCGGATCCTCCTTGCAGGCCCGGAAGACCTTGTTGAGCTCCCTGAAGGTCTCATGGAGAACCTCGGGGATAAAGGCCCCTCCCCAATGACCATAATATCCTTTCTTTTTCATGCAAATTCCCTTATCTTTATTGGCCTAATTTATAAATTACCAAGACAATCTATACCCGAGGTATGAGAAAGACGCAAACAGTATTCAGGGAGGAAATACCGTATGACCCAGGAAGAAAAATCCGAAAAGAGCCAGGTAAAGCTCGTAAAGAAAGAGACCATGTTTTTGGTGGCCTTAATTGCCCTGGTTATGGGTTTTTTGGGCGGCGTGATCTTTTCGAGCGTCAAATCAGCCGGGAATTTGCCGGCTGCCAGGCCTGCACCCGGCCAACCCGGCCAGCAAGCTGAAGATCATGATCATGGCCCCACCCCGGAACAGGCCAATATGATCCTCACCCTGGAACGGGAGGTCTCCCAGAATCCTACAAACCTTGAGGCCTGGACCCAGCTCGGAAATATTTATTTTGACACCAACAAGCTTGATCAGTCCATCCGGGCCTATAAGAAATCCCTGGAACTTAATCCCAAGGACCCCAACGTATGGACGGATATGGGGGTAATGTATCAACGTAAAGGCCAGGCCGCAGAGGCCATTGATGCCTTTGAAAAGGCCATGGCCATAGATCCCCGTCATGAGGTCTCTAGGTTCAACAAGGGGATTGTGCTCATGCATGATTTAAACGATCGAGACGGCGCCATCCAGATGTGGGAAGAGGTGATCAAGATAAACCCGGCGGCGATTGGTCCAAATGGCATGCCGGTACAGGAGATGATTAATAACCTCAAAAAACAGACCACCCCCTAGTGTCTCGTCAACTCTCAAGTGTCGAATAAAGTCGAACTAGCTTTATGTTGGTATCCTTGGTTAATCATGGAAAAATTATATTACATTCTTGCGACGTTACAAACTTGACACGACACTAGGAGTCTGTCGGACTTAATGACTATGCAGCAGTTTAGTTATCATTCGCCGGTGCAGGCTCATTTCGGTGCAGGGGTGAGCCGTCGTGTTGTTGAGTTTCTCCGGGGGTACGAAAAAGTTGCCGTAGTTTCCGGACGCACCGTCCTGGATCGGACCGGTTTCCGGCAGGTTCTTGATGAAACCCTGACCGGTAAGGAGCTCCATTTTTTTTGTGAGGTGGAACCCAACCCCTCCATTGCCACGGTGCTTCGGGGCGGCAAATTCGTCCGGTCCCGCGGATGCGAGGTGATCCTTGCCGTGGGAGGCGGCAGCAGCCTTGATGCGGCCAAGGCGATCGCCGTCTTTGCCGCCAATGAGAGGGGTTTTTTTGAACTTCTTGGCCAGGAATCGTTTCCCCATTGCCCCCTGCCGGTTATTGCCGTCCCCACCACCTGCGGGACCGGCAGTGAAATGAATCATTATGCCATTATCACCGACCCCAAACAACACGACAAACTCAATTTGTATGCCGTGGCCATGTTTCCCAGGGTCGCCCTGCTTGATCCGGAATTGTTGCGGCCGTTGCCCGCCCCGCTGGTTGTGGCCACGGCCTTTGATGCCCTCACGCACGGGCTTGAGGGGTATGTTTCGTTGCGGGCCAATCCCTTCAGCGACACCCTGGCCTTGGCTGCCATGGAGCGGATCATCGCCACCATTTCCTCCGGGGCCGATCTTTATTCAGGAACCGCGCTTGCCGATCTTCTTTTTGCCTCCTCCCTTGCCGGCGTGGTGCTTCTGCACACCGGCACCACCCTGCTGCATTCCCTGGGATATTATTTGACCAATCATAAGCTTATACATCATGGCGCCGCAAACGCCATTCTCCTGCCGTATTATTTGAAGATGTTGGCGCTGGGGAAGGTGGACAAGTATTGGCCGGTAGCTAAATTTTTTAAAAAACATAATTTTTCCGTGCAGGACCATCTTGAACGACTGGGGGAAGAAATCAGGCTTTCTGCCATACTCTCTGCCGAAGAAATCGTGATGATGATCGATTATGCCCTGACCAAACGAAACGTACAGAGCACCCCTTTTGGGGTAGACAAGGAATTCTTGGGCGAGATATTGTCGGGCTTGATATAGTGGGATGGTCCCCCTTACCCAAAGAAGTCGAACGAAACGCCGAAGCGGGAGCTTGACATTGCCCGCCGTCGGCAAAGGGAGGTGTCAGGTTTATGAACAGAAATGCTTCGACGAAAACGCATCGCGAAATGGTGGAGGCTTGGAAACAGGAGCCGAAATTCAAGGCGGCATACGACGAGCTGGAAACGGAATTTACCCTGCTACGGGAACTTTTGCTGGCTCGGCAGCGGGCTGGCCTTACCCAGGCAGAAGTTGCAGAAAAGATGGGGACAAAACCGCCGGCTGTGACCCGGTTGGAAACAGCCCTGTCGGACAACCGGCATTCACCGACCATTGCCACGTTGAAAAAATACTGATTGTAACGGATTTTGGGGAGCACATATTTAAGCTATTAAGGACGCCTTATTACAGCCCAGGGCAACGCCCTGGGTGTTGGATCGCAAGGAAAGAAGCCCTTAAAACAGGAAGGCCTTCCTTTATTCGTCATGGGTGTCTTCTGCGTTTTTCCCAACCCATCCGATGGGAGCTGGCTGCTGTTTGCCCCAAAGGGGCTATGTCCATTAGCCCAGGGTTGCGGCTTGGCCGCTACCCTGGGACGCCATAAGCCAGGGCAACAACCCCAACGGGGTTGCGTCAAGGCAAAGAGGCCCATTATGCCACAACCGCAATCATCCGTTAAAGACCAAAACAGGGCGTTTCCCCGCGATCACGCCATGGAATTGGCCGAACGGTTAAGAAGGGGATGACGCAACCCCGTTGGGGTTGGGATGCTGGGGATGCCGGGTGGTCCCAGGGTAGCGGCATTGCCGCAACCCTGGGCTACAGGACAGAATCCCGTTGGGATTCCAGCCTTCGCGAAGCAGCTCGGTTTCAAGCGTCTTCTCCCCAAAATCCGTTACAATGAGCATTTTTTATCCTCATGCTGTCGATGCTGGCAGGGGGAGGGCTGATCGCCGCCCCTTCGGCCGCCCAGGGCAATGGCGGGCTTCCCGCGCCGGGCCTGACGGCCCGGTTTGACAATGCCGCGCCAACCGCGATCCAGGGGCAAGACCTCATTCCGCTCGACCCCTACACCAAGACCCAACTTTCCCGTGCCCATATGCCGGGGTTGTCGGCTGCCATCGTAAAAAACGGCCAGATCGTCTGGACGGGCGCCTACGGGTATTCCCGGGTCAATACCAAGGAGCCCGTGACGAGCGAGACGTTGTTCGAGTTGGCGAGTGTCTCAAAGACGGTGATCGCCACGGCGGTCATGCAGGTGTGGGAGAGCGGCTTCCTGGACCTGAATGCAGACATCAATCTCTATCTGCCCTTTAAGGTCGTAAACCCGCTCTTCCCTGACCTGCCGATCACGACGCGTATGCTCCTGGCCCACACCTCATCGATTCACGACGTTGGCTTTGTCTACGTCAATGGTTGTCCACTCTATCCGGCGGGCTGGGTGATCACCAGCGCGCCCCAGCTTGCCCGCCATCTCATCGCCTTCATCCAGTATGGCGAGGTGGACGGGGTGCGGATCCTGCAGCCGGAGACCATTGAAGAAATGCGCCGGATTCAGTACCCTGAGGTGTCGGCACCGCTACCGTTTGGCTTGGCGTGGTACTACAAAACGTTGCAGGGATGGGAACTCCTCGGTCATGAGGAACTCTGTATCACCCATTGAATGAACAGGAAACCTTGTAAAGGCGAGGCGGATGGCAGAGCTTTGCCTTTTTTGCTCCTTAAAGCTGTCCTTTTCCCCAATATTGCTAGACATTTTTGCGCACCAAAACCATTCACCAAAACCATTCCCTCCTTGACGCCCTGCTTTTCTTCATGGTAATTTGCCCAACAGGCTGTTTTTGACCGTGAGGCGGAAGGCTGACAGCGCATTTTTCCCTTCTGGCCTTGGCCACCCCGAAAGCAATTTCTGGCCTTGATCATCGTTTCGGCAAACCGGACCAGACAATCCGGGCGCAGGAACAAGGGCAGGTTTGAAACCTGCCCCTACGGGCGCTGATCTTGCCGCTCTCTCCCGGTCATCCGTCTTTTTGTAGGGGCAGGTTCTAAACCTGCCCTTTAGGCGCTGAATGCACCGCACTCCGCCGAAACGATGATCAAGGCCCAATTTCTTATCATCCATCTATCATCTATGCAGCTTTCCATCCGAAAGAAAATTTTTATCGTCATCCTGCTGCCGGCGCTGTTTCTTCTCTTTGTTATCTTTCTAAACTATCGGGGCCTGCTCGCCCTCGGCCGCAGCGCTGAGCTCATCCTGGCCAATAATTACCAAAGCATCAAGGCGGCCCAGGAGATACGCCAGCACCTTGAAACGAGCCGCAACGAGATGCTCATGGCGGTATTTCGGCAAAAGAACGTAGACCTCAAGACCATTGATTCAAGTAACCAGGTCGAGGGCCTTCTAGCCGTATGTCAGGCTCACATCGTCGAGGTGGGCGAGGACTTGATCGTGGCCAATCTCTTTGCTAAATTTGCCGCCTATCGGGCCGCCTTTGCCGCTCCTAACAGCAAAGGCGCGATCGTGGAATTTTCGCAGATTATCACCCTCACCAATGATTTCCTCGCCGAGCTCGACAAGCTGGTGCTGATCAATGAACAAGGTATGGAGAGAGCCGAAAAACGTACCCGTGAGCTTGCGAAAAGAACGGTTCATTACTCGGTCGGCCTGCTCCTGGCTGCCATTATTTGTACCTTGGTGCTAAGCTCCATTCTCTCCGCGCGGCTTTCCGGCCCCCTGGTCAGGCTGGCCCATACCCTAACCTCGGTCAGGGAAGGCAGGGGAGAGTATCCACGCATCCCGGTGACCACGAACGATGAAATCGGCTTTCTGTCGACCGAGTTCAATCGCTTATTTGAGCGCCTCAAGGTCTATGACCGGCTGAACGCCGAGCAGCTCATGGCGGAAAAACAGAAGGTCTGGCGGGCGGAAAAGGCCAAGACCCAGTTCATCGCCGATCTTTCCCATCAGCTCAAAACCCCGATGACTTCGCTATCCATGAGCGTGGGAATACTCTCCGCGAGTGCGGCCCGGCTTGCTCCGGAGAAAAAGGCCAAACTCCTTGACACGGCAAAGGAGGATTGCGCCAGGCTCTCTGCCCTGGTCAACGAATTGGTAGACATCGCCCGTCTGGACAGCATGGTGAAGCCTCGAGCAAAGGAGCTCTTGGATCTGGAACGGGTTATCGCGGGATGTGTGCAGCCCCTCCAGTTGCAGGCAGAGGAAAAGGACGTGGAGCTTGAGGTCAAGGTCGAGGCAGGGATGCCGCCTCTTTCCATAGATTCGTTCCGGTTTCCCTGGGTAATCACCAACATTGTCAGCAATGCCATTCGTCATACCGATGCCGGCGGCCTGGTGACAGTCACGGCCCACCTTCAGGGAGAGCGATGCTATGTAATTTGCAGCGATACCGGTGCCGGCATCGCCCCCCAATCCCTACCGTACATTTTTGAACGCTACACCCAATTCTCCGAGCCCGACAAGATGGGGACCATCGGCCTCGGGCTGGCTATCGTCAAGGACATCATCGACGAGCATGGCGGCGAGATCACGGTTGAAAGCGAATTAAACCATGGGACCGCCTTTACCCTGTGGGTCCCGCTTCCGATGGAGCGCCCTCATGCAAAAGAAAGCTCTGATCATTGACGATGACAAAAACATTCTCACCACCCTGGCCATTCATCTGGAGGTCTTGGGACTCGATACCAAGACGGCGACACGGGGAGCGGAGGGCATCCGCATCTTCCAGGAGGAAAAGCCGCAGATCGTCTTTCTTGATCTGAAGCTGCCCGACCAGGATGGCCTGGCCGTGTTGGATGTCCTGGCCAAATGCGAGGTCAAGTGCTATATCGTGATCATTACTGCATTTGCCGCCATTGATACCGCCGTCACGGCCATCAAGAAGGGTGCCTTCGATTATCTGCCCAAGCCTTTCACCCCAACCCAGGTGAGCCACGTGGTGGACTTGATCGAAAAGGTCAGTGCCATGGAGGCAGAGATTGCCTCGCCCAAGGGCATCATACGGGAGGGCGACCTGATAACCGGTAACCATAAGATGCGGGAGATCATCGCCGTGGCCCGGCGGGTGGCCGATTCCAACGCCAGTGTGCTGCTTAGCGGCGAGAGCGGCACCGGCAAAGGGGTCCTGGCCCGGCTGATCCACTCCTTCAGCCCCCGGGCAGAGCAGCCGTTTATTACGGTCGATTGTACCATGTTGCAGGAAAACCTGCTGGAAAGCGATCTTTTCGGCCATGTGAAGGGCGCCTTTACTGGGGCCTTGCGCGACAAGACCGGAAAGCTTGAGCTTGCCGCCGACGGCACCGCGTTTCTAGATGAGGTCTCGGAGATGGCCGGGCCGATCCAAGCCAAGCTTCTCCATTTCCTGCAGCACCGGGAATTTGAGCGGCTAGGGGATGCCAAGACCATCCAGGTGGATGTGCGGGTGATTGCCGCCACCAACCGGGATCTTGATGAACAGTTGCGGGCCGGCCTTTTCCGTAAGGACCTCTTTTTTCGCCTGAACGTTGTGGAAATTCACGTGCCGCCGTTAAGGGAGCGGCTGGATGATATCAAGATTCTCGCGAATAACTATCTCAAACGCTACGCCCGCCTCAACCGCAAGCCCGCCATGACCCTGGGCGCCGATGCCCTGGAGGTTCTACAGGCCTATTCCTGGCCTGGAAACGTCCGGGAACTGGTAAACGTCATCGAGCGCGCAACGATCCTGGCACGCCATCCCTATCTCATCTCTCCGGCCGATTTGCCCAGCCATATTGTCGAGTATGATCGTCGTCAGCCCCATGATCAGGAAATGAAGCCCCTGG